>NZ_JAUYNP010000160.1 GCF_030696055.1 Pseudomonas sp.
GAGGAAGGCAAGACGCCGTTCGACGCGGCCCTCGAGGGCGCGCGCGAGATCGCCGTGCCCGTGGTATCGATGACCATCACCCTGGCCGCGGTATACGCCCCCATCGGTTTTCTCGAGGGCCTGACCGGCGCGCTGTTCAAGGAGTTCGCCCTGACCCTGGCCGGAGCGGTGATCATCTCCGGCATAGTGGCGCTGACCCTGTCGCCGATGATGTGCGCCAAGTTACTGCGTCACGAGGAAAACCCCTCGGGCCTGGCGCACAAGCTCGACTTGATCTTCGAGCGCCTCAAGCAGCGCTACCAGCGCGCCCTGCACGGCACCCTGAACACCCGGCCGGTGGTCATAGTGTTCGCCGTGATAGTGCTGTGCCTGATCCCCGTGCTGCTCAAGTTCACCAAGAGCGAACTGGCCCCGGAAGAGGACCAGGGCATCATCTTTATGATGGCCACCGCGCCGCAACCGACCAACCTGGAGTACCTGAACAAGTACACCGATGAGTTCGTCACCATCTTCAAGGAGTTTCCCGAGTACTACTCCTCGTTCCAGATCAACGGTTTCAACGGCGTGCAGTCGGGGATCGGCGGCTTCCTGATGACCCCCTGGAACGAGCGCGAACGCACCCAGATGGAGATTTTGCCCGAGGTGCAGGGCCGTCTGGCGCAGATCCCTGGCTTGCAGATCTTCGGCTTCAACCTGCCGTCCTTGCCGGGTACCGGCAGCGGCTTGCCGTTCCAGTTCGTGATCAACACGCCGAACGACTACCAGTCGTTGCTGCAGGTGGCTGATCGGGTCAAGCAACGCGCCCTGGCGTCCGGCAAGTTCGCCTTCCTGGATGTCGACCTGGCGTTCGACAAGCCGGAAGTGGTGGTGGAGATCGACCGCGAGAAAGCCGCGCAGATGGGCGTGTCCATGCAGGACCTCGGCCTGACCCTGGCCAGCCTGCTCGGTGAAGGCGAGATCAACCGCTTCACCATAGACGGGCGCAGCTACAAGGTGATAGCCCAGGTCGAGCGCGCCTACCGCGACAACCCGGACTGGCTCGGCAGCTACTACGTGAAGAGCGAAAGCGGCGCCATGCTCGCCCTGTCGACCCTGATCAAGGTCAGCGACCGCGCCCGCCCGACCCAGCTGAACCAGTTCCAGCAGCTCAACTCGGCGATTATCCAGGGCGTGCCGATGGTCAGCATGGGCGAGGCGATCGACACGGTGGAGCAGATCATGCAGGAGGAAGCGCCCGCCGGCTTCGCCTACGACTACGCCGGCGCCGCGCGCCAGTACGTGCAGGAAGGCGGCGCGCTGTACCTGACCTTCGGCCTGGCCCTGGCCCTGATCTTCCTGGTGCTGGCCGCGCAGTTCGAGAGCTTCCGCGATCCGCTGGTGATACTGGTCACAGTACCTTTGTCGATCTGCGGCGCGCTGATTCCGCTGTTCCTCGGCCTGTCGAGCATGAACATCTACACCCAGGTGGGCCTGGTGACGCTGATCGGTTTGATCACCAAGCACGGCATCCTGATCGTCGAGTTCGCCAATCAGCTGCGCCGCGACAAAGGCCTGTCGCGCCGCGAGGCCGTCGAGGAAGCCGCCTCGATTCGCCTGCGCCCGGTGCTGATGACCACCGCGGCCATGGTCTTCGGCATGGTGCCGCTGATCCTGGCCAGCGGCGCGGGGGCGGTGAGCCGTTTCGACATCGGCCTGGTGATCGCCACCGGCATGTCCATCGGCACCCTGTTCACCCTGTTCGTGCTGCCCTGTGTGTACAGCCTGCTGGCCCAGCCGGATGCGCGGGCAAAGTCGCACGCGGTGCACGCCTAAGCGAACGAACAGGCACTAAAAATTTCCGGGAGAAATTTTTGACGTCGCCTCGCGACGGCCCGAAAGGTGACCGCCAAGGATGGCAGGCCACAAAAAATCGTCGGGAGCGATTGTTGACGTCGCGTAGCGACGGCCCCGAAGGGGTGGCCGCCATGGATGGCAGGCCACAAAAAAGCCCTGCATTGCAGGGCTTTTTACTGACTGCACTGTGACTGCTGGCTAGCCCTTAGGCCCCACGCCCTGCGACAGACTGAATATAAACAACAGCAGGTCATGATCCGGACGCGCGCTGGACTCCGTTCGTACTTGAGCAGATGCCGGGCTCGCACCCTGCTCGCTTTGGCTGATCACCTGAGTACCAGGTTCATGCCAGGCCGCCGCCGCTATCGAGGCCACGCTAAGCGCAGCAACAAGAAACAAACCTCGTGCAATTTCCAGTTTCATCACTGCAACCTCTTGATAGCGCTGCCAAACGCTGTTTGCTTACCCTAGATCACTGATAACCCTATCGCCGATGTTCGCGACGGGCGGTCGTAAATGCCGACATTTCCCGGCAACCACAGCTCGGATCATCCTGATCGACAAGCAAAGCACTCAACCCACTTTCGAGTAACGCCCAGGCCAATAGTTCAACCGCGCAGCCGCTCAGCCCTCCCCGGGTATCACTCTCTGCTTGGGGTAACGCCGCGCAGTCACCTAATTGCCCATCCGCACCAGTGTCGTGCGTGAGAGCGGCGTCAGCGTTTAATAGCCGCGTTAACAGAAAAAGCCCAATACAACTCTCTGCCGGCACGGGGATAGGCGCAGGCCAGAGCACATCCAGGTGAGATCAAGACAAGGCAGCGGTCAGGCTGCCAGTCAGCAGCGCCGCGAATTGACAGGCTCCAGTCCGGAAGCCTGGATAAAACAAAGCAATAGGCGTACCGCTTTGCGCCAGGGGCAGCTGCATACCCCGGAAAGTTGCATACCCCAGAAAAACGAAAACCCCGCGACAGGCGCGGGGTTTTCTTTACAGCGTACAGACCGCCTTACGGCGGCCCGTCAGGGTGCCGGCTGGCTTACATCATGCCGCCCATGCCACCCATACCGCCCATGTCTGGCATACCGCCAGCGGCCGGCTTGTCTTCAACCACTTCGGCAATCATCGCTTCGGTGGTGATCATCAGGCTGCCGATGGAGGCTGCAGCTTGCAGCGCGGAACGAGTGACCTTGGCCGGATCGAGAATACCCATCTCGATCATGTCGCCGTAGGTGTCGGTGGCGGCGTTGAAGCCGAAGTTACCCGAACCTTGCTTGACCTTGTCGACCACTACGCTCGGCTCGCCGCCGGCGTTGGAAACGATCTGACGCAGCGGCGCTTCGACGGCGCGGCGCAGCAGAGCGATACCCACGTCCTGATCGGCGTTGTCGCCGGTCAGTTCGCTGATGGCCTGCAGAGCACGCACCAGGGCCACACCACCGCCAGGTACCACGCCTTCTTCAACGGCGGCGCGGGTCGCGTGCAGGGCGTCTTCGACGCGGGCTTTCTTCTCTTTCATTTCCACTTCGGTGCCGGCACCGACTTTGATCACGGCAACACCGCCTGCAAGTTTTGCCAAACGCTCTTGGAGTTTTTCTTTGTCGTAATCTGAAGTTGTGTTTTCGACCTGCATACGGATCTGAGCAACACGATTTTTAATCGCATCTTTGTTGCCGTCACCTTCTACAATTG
>NZ_JAUYNP010000163.1 GCF_030696055.1 Pseudomonas sp.
GCATTCTACAGCAGCCTCATTCTCCGTCAAGTGATTTCGAAAATTTCTTTTCAAACTCAACCACTTGCACCTCCGATCAACTTCTAGCTTCTCGTCAGCGGGAGGCGAATTCTACAGCGTTTCAAACCGCTGTCAACCACCTCTTCAACCGCTTTCGATCGACTCGACCGAAGCACCGACAGGATCAAACCACCACCCTGTCAGCCCGGCGCATTGTACTTGGCTTTCGCCAAACTACAACCTCTATTTTTAAGTTAACTTCTTGTTTTAGAAGAAGTTTTCCGAGAGGCCTGCGCCGGAAGAGGTGCGCATTATAGGCCCAGTCAATTCCACGTCAACCGTTTATTAAGCTTTTATGAAAATCAGCCATCCACCGGCGTGCAATGGCTCGCTGCACTCGCGAAAGCGAGGCATGTCACAGGAAAGACAACGAACGAATAAGCTAGAAACGACAAAGCCGTTGATGCTGGCGCATCAACGGCTTTGCATGAGCAGACAGATATCTACTCGACACTTTTACGACGGCGTAACTGCAACAGATATTGAACAGGGCCGGACGCCGCATAAGCCAGGAAGATGATCAGTAGAATCCGCGGTGGATCGCTAAATACAACGGCGAAGACCAAGACAACCACCAGGATAGCCACGAAAGGTACGCGCCCCTTCAGGTCGAGATCCTTGAAGCTGTGGTACTTGATATTGCTGACCATAAGCACACCGGCAGCAGCCACCAGGATAGCCACAGCAAAGGCCATGTTCGAGCCCTTGATACCGAAGTCACTAAAGGCCCAAACCGTACCGGCCACCACGCCTGCCGCCGCCGGACTGGCCAGACCAATAAAGTAGCGCTTATCGGCGCTACCGATCTGCGTATTGAACCGCGCCAGGCGCAATGCAGCCCCAGCGACATAGATAAAGGCGACCATCCAGCCGACCTTGCCCAGACTGCCCAGTGCCCATTCGAACGCGAGCAAGGCTGGCGCCACACCAAAGGCCACCATATCGGACAGCGAGTCGTACTCGGCACCGAACGCGCTCTGGGTATTGGTCAGGCGCGCTACCCGGCCGTCCAGCCCATCCAGCACCATGGCGACGAACACGGCGGCGGCCGCCACATAGAAGTTGCCGTTCATGGCATTGATGATGGCGTAGAAGCCAGCAAACAAATTGGCTGTAGTAAACAGGTTAGGCAACAGATAAATGCCGCGATGACGAACCTTGCGTCCCTCGGCATCATGCCCCTCCTCTATATGCTCATCGATTGGCAGTAAGCTTTCTGCCTCAGGAGTTGGCTGGGGTTCATCTGGACGTTCGTTCATGAACAATACCTTGCAACGGATTTGGAAATTTCGACAGGCTCTATCGGCAAGGGTTCGCCGGCACAGCCCATGCAATACCCAGGCTTTATACCAGAAGCCCTGCAGCACTATGAAAAAACGCGGCCAAGGCCGCGTTTTTTCATAGCAACAAGCCTTAGTTCTTGGCTTTGTCGACGATTTTGTTAGCAGAGATCCACGGCATCATGGAACGCAGCTTCTCGCCGACCACTTCAATGCCATGGGCCGCGTTGTTGCGACGGTAGGCAGTCATAGAAGCGTAGTTGGTGGCGCCTTCCTGGATGAACATCTTGGCGTATTCGCCATCCTGAATACGCTTCAGGGCGTTACGCATGGCAGCACGGGATTCGGCGTTGATCACTTCCGGGCCGGTCACGTACTCGCCGTACTCGGCGTTGTTGGAGATCGAGTAGTTCATGTTGGCGATACCGCCTTCGTACATGAGGTCAACGATCAACTTCAGCTCGTGCAGGCACTCGAAG
>NZ_JAUYNP010000165.1 GCF_030696055.1 Pseudomonas sp.
CAGCGCCCCTACAACCCCAACGCCAAGCTGATGGCCGAGATGCTGCAAAGCGACTGGGCCAAGGTCGGCATCAAAGCCAAGATCGTCACCTACGAATGGGGCGAGTACCTCAAGCGCAGCAAGGCCGGCGAGCACGACGCCATGCTGATCGGCTGGAGCGGCGACAACGGTGACCCGGACAACTGGCTCGGCACCCTGTACGGCTGCGACGCGGTGGATGGCAACAACTTCTCCAAGTGGTGCAACGCCGAGTACGACAAGCTGGTCAAGGCGGCCAAGCGGGTCACCGACACCGCCAAGCGCACCGATCTGTATATGCAGGCCCAGGTGGTTCTCAAACGCGAAGTGCCGATCACCCCGATCGCCCACTCCACCGTCTACCAGCCCATGAGCAAGAAGGTAAAGGACTTCAAGATCAGTCCCTTCGCCCTCAACTCCTTCTACGGCGTCAGCGTCGAATAACCCTTCTCCAGGGCGTTAGCGAGCGGCTTACCCAGCCGTTCCCTAACCGGGCGACGGCGGCCAACCCGGCCGCCGCCTGCACGTACCGAATTACCTGAGGAATCAGTCGATGCCACAACGCGCACCATTAGCTTCCCTGTACCCGCTATTGCTCAGGCAGCGCCCTGCTGCTTACCCAGCAACCCCGCCCGCCGGAGAGTCTCACTTGCGCCGGCAAGGCCCGAGCCGTGAACCTTGCCCAGGCTATCGCGCTGCAGCTAAAGCCCTAGAACAACAGCGCCTGGCCATGCAGCCGGCGCGTCGATCCACTCCATGGAGTTCTGACATCCCATGTTGTCCTTTATAGCCAGACGTCTGGGGTTGCTGATCCCCACCTTTTTCGGTGTCACCCTGCTGACCTTCGCGCTGATCCGCATGATCCCCGGCGACCCGGTGGAAGTGATGATGGGTGAGCGCCGCGTCGACCCGGTGATGCATGCCGAGGCCATGGAGCGCCTGGGCCTGAACAAGCCGCTGTACGCCCAGTATGTCGACTATATCGGCCAGCTGGCCCAGGGCGATCTGGGCCAGTCGCTGCGCACCCGCGAAAGTGTGTGGAGCGAATTTATCACTCTGTTTCCCGCCACCCTGGAACTGTCCCTGGCCGCCCTGCTATTTGCCGGCTCGCTCGGTCTGGTGGCCGGGGTGATAGCCGCCCTCAAGCGTGGATCGCTGTTCGACCATGGCGTGATGGGCATCTCGCTGGCCGGTTATTCCATGCCGATCTTCTGGTGGGGCCTGCTGCTGATCATGTTTTTCTCGGTGTGGCTGGGCTGGACGCCGGTGTCCGGGCGTATCGACCTGCTCTACGACATAGCGCCGGTCACCGGTTTTATGCTGATCGACAGCCTGCTCTCGGGCGAGGAAGGCGCCTTTGTCGATGCCCTGCGCCACTTGATTTTGCCGGCCATAGTGCTGGGCACCATCCCCCTGGCGGTGATCGCCCGCATGACCCGCTCGGCCATGCTCGAAGTGCTGCGCGAGGACTATGTGCGCACCGCCCGCGCCAAAGGCCTGTCGCCGGCCCGCGTGGTGTTCGTGCACGGCCTGCGCAATGCGCTGATCCCGGTGCTCACGGTGTTCGGCCTGCAGGTCGGCGCGCTGCTGGCCGGCGCGGTGCTGACCGAGACCATCTTCTCCTGGCCGGGCATCGGCAAATGGCTGATCGAATCGATCGGCGCCCGCGACTACCCGGTGGTGCAGAACGGCATCCTGCTGATCGCCTGCCTGGTGATCCTGGTCAACTTCGTGGTGGACATCCTCTATGGCCTGGCCAACCCCCGCATTCGCCATCAGCGCTGAGGACCTGTCCATGACCTGCTGCGCGTCGGCGATACCGCGTCAAAAACGCCTGATAAATGCTCACTTAAAGCAAGCAAACCCGGCTCGGGCATCCTGCTTCGCCCTAACTCCTGCATCCATGCAGTCGTGCGCTTTCTCAGTCATTTTTTCCTTGTCTCGCGCTAGCTCACGAGGCCATGCACAGGTTCTACGGAGCCCGCTATGACCACTGAAACCCTGAGCACCAGCCTCGATCCTTCGCTGCTCTACCCCTCGCCGCTAAAAGACTTCTGGCAAGCCTTCGCCCACAACAAGGGCGCGGTCGCCGGCCTGCTGTTTATGGTCCTGCTGGTGATCTGCGCGCTGTTCGCGCCCTGGATCGCCCCCCATGATCCCAGCGAGCAATACCGCGAGTTTCTGCTGACCCCGCCGGCCTGGCTGGAGGGCGGCCAGTTGCAATTTCTCCTCGGCACCGACGAGCTGGGCCGCGACCTGCTGTCGCGCCTGATGCATGGCGCGCGCCTGTCGCTGTTGATCGGCCTGGCCTCGGTATTGATGTCGCTGATTCCCGGCATCCTTATGGGCCTGATCGCCGGCTTCTTCCCGCGTCTGCTGGGGCCCTCGATCATGCGCCTGATGGACGTGATGCTGGCCCTGCCTTCGTTACTGCTGGCGGTGGCCATAGTCGCCATCCTCGGCCCGGGGCTGATCAACACCATCTTCGCCATCGCCATCGTCTCGCTGCCGTCCTATGTGCGCCTGACCCGCGCCGCGGTGATGGGCGAACTGAACCGCGACTACGTCACCGCCGCCCGCCTGGTCGGTGCCAGCCTGCCGCGCTTGATGTTCGTCACCGTGCTGCCCAACTGCATGGCGCCCCTGATAGTGCAGGCCAGCCTGAGCTTCTCCTCGGCGATTCTGGACGCCGCCGCCCTGGGCTTTCTCGGCCTCGGCGTACAACCGCCCACCCCCGAGTGGGGCACCATGCTGGCCTCGGCGCGCGACTATATCGAGCGCGCCTGGTGGGTGGTGTCGCTGCCCGGCCTGACCATTCTGCTCAGCGTGCTGGCGATCAACCTGATGGGCGACGGGCTGCGCGATGCCCTCGACCCGAAACTCAAAAATGCCGTCTGAGGATGCCCGAATGAACATGACAGCCTTTGTAGGATCGGAGCTGCGCTCATGAGCCTGCTGGATATCAAGAACCTCAGCGTGCGCTTCGGCGACGCCAACGCCGTGCCGGTGGTCGATGGCCTCGATCTGTCGGTGCAGAAAGGCGAGGTGCTGGCCATAGTCGGCGAGTCCGGCTCGGGCAAGTCGGTGACCATGATGGCGCTGAT
>NZ_JAUYNP010000178.1 GCF_030696055.1 Pseudomonas sp.
TCGTCTCGCCGCCACGGGTGGCCTATAACCCGCTGGTGCGCAGCCACTTTCACGCCATGGTCGGCGAACAGGGCCGGGTGCCGGCCACCGAGGTGTTGAGCGCGCGCTTGATTCCGGCCAGCGCGGAGATCTGCCAGATCCTGGCCTTGCCGGCGCTGTCCAGCGTGTACCAGATTCGCCGCGCGCGGCGCATCGACGGGCGCCTGGTGCTGTATGTCGAGCACTACCTGAACCCCAACTACTTCGCCGGCATTCTGGATTTCGACCTGACCCGTTCCCTGACCGATCTGTACGCCAGCGAGTACGGCATTCGTTATGGCCGGGTGCGTTTCGATATGGTGCCCACCGCCCTGCATGGCGAGGCCGCGGCGGCACTGAAGGTGGCGGTGGGCAGCCCGGCGCTGCGCATAGTGCGGATCAACCGCGACCAGCATGGCCGCCTGATCGACTGCGACCTGGAGTTCTGGCGCCACGACGCCCTGCATATCAGCGTCGAGGTGCCGGAGTAGGCTCTAGGAGCCTGTCGGACTTAACACTGTTCTACTGCGGAAAAGCCGACTCGGCCATTTTTGCTGCTCTTTCTCGTTAAATAGCTAGCTATTCGCCTCGAAAGACCAACAAAACTGACTCGAACCGGACTTTCCCTCGCTACGAACGGTCAAGCCCGACAGGCTCCTAGGCGGCGACAGCCTGGCTTGCCGCCAGAAACTCCAGGGTTTCGCCATCCAGCGGCACCCGCAGCCGTTCCCCCACGCCCTGCAGCGCGGCCTCCTGCAGCAGCTCGCTGCGGGTCACCGGGCAGTGGTCGAGAGCCTCCAGATGGTTGGCGACTATCACGCCCTGGCTCAGTCCCAGGGCCGTGAGGATATCGGCCTGGCCCATGATAAGCGGGCTGCCGATATCCATCACCGCGCCGCCGGCCGGCAGCACGCTGACCTCCGGCGCCAGCACCGTCAGGCAATGGCGCACCTCGTCGGTGAGAAGGGTGTCGCCGGCGATATAGAGGCTGGGCTCGCCCGGTATCTGAAT
>NZ_JAUYNP010000179.1 GCF_030696055.1 Pseudomonas sp.
GTCAGATTTACAGTCTGATCCCTTTGGCCACTCGGGAATCCCTCCAAACGGGGCGGCATTCTCATTCGATGCCTACCTACTGTCAAGCAATTTCTCATTAAAAACCTGAGGTTAGCTGCATTGACAGCAACTTCACAGATCCACCAGTTGGCGCCACCCTGCGAAGCGGGCGCCATTCTATGCATTCTACCGAGGGCTTGCAACCCCCTCGCACAGCATTAATTGATGTTGTAAGCCTTTGAAGTCAAAAGCCAAACGCTCCAACAGCGAATCCTCCGCCAGCCGCCGACTTTCCGGAGCGATGCGCACCCAAAAACTGCGATGCGCACGGGTCAATTCCCGCAATAAAGGCTCATAGCCCGCCTCACGCAAGCGCTGCATGACACTCTCAGCCGAGTCATTGCGCGGAAAGATGCCCAGCGAAATGCCATTGGCCAAATCCCCCTGGGTAATGATGTAGCTATCGATCTTGCGCGCCTGTAATTCGCGCAGCTGCCGCAACGAAGCCTGACGTGACGCCAATGGCGGCAAGTACACCCAATAGTCGACACCAGCCGCCGCATCGACAGACTGCACCTGCGAGCGAATATCTAGACTCAAAAGGCGCTGCTCGACAGCAGAAGCCTCAGGCATCTGCTCAAAACTGCCCAGAAAAAGACAGACAGCTTCCGCCTCCTCCGCCACCGCAACCTCTCGACGCACAGGCGCACTCGACTCGCTGAGCAAACGAATATCTCGCTTGCTGCTCTGCGCCATATCTAAAGGCGCTATCTCGGTGACCCGTAACGGCACCTGTTGCTGATGCCAAACGTAATAGAACAAATTCAGCACAACCAACCACAAAAACATCCAGCGCATGCATGACCTCAACGTAGGGGGCAGGCGACCGCCAAACCGATAAATACCAGATCGGGTACTACTCTGCCCCCCGGCACCACATCAACCACCAACGATGCGTCGCCCCCGGTGAGAAAAACCTCAAAACACTCGCCCAATTGCTCAGCAGCCAATGCCAGCTGACCATGCACAAACCCCTGCAGCATCAAGGAGCAACCACGTTCAACCGCCTCAGCCGTTGAGCGACCCGGCGTCATACTCTGCAGCGCCTGTTCGGCCTCCGCGTCGTCATAGCGGGTTCGACGGGTATGGGTGCGCAACTGATTGCGCATCAGGGGCACGCCCGGACAAATAAAGCCGCCCAAATGCTGACCATCCGCAGCGACAAAGTCAGAAGTTACCGCAGTGCCCAGATCGATCACCAAGCAGGCCTTGCGCACCAGCTGATAGGCACCGACCAGTGCGAGCCAACGATCGAGGCCGAGACGCTGGTATTGCTCATAGCCATTGCGCACCCCGGCCAACTCGAGCGCAGGCCGCGCACAGCAACACTCGACAGAAAAAGCCTGCTCCAAGGCCGCAATCAGCCGAGCCGTCTCATCATCGCTACGCACGCTCACCAGCCTGCATCCACGCAGCCCAGCGGCCACTCCAGCAACAGCCCGTACAAGCTCCTCATCGGAACCGACAACGCCACCCGCGCAGACCATTGAGCCCGCACCGCTGATAAGACGCCACTTTATTAAAGTGTTGCCGCAGTCAAGCTCAAGAATCATCAGACAACCTCAAACTGAGCTCTCCACCACTGAAGCTGCGCTCAACCCCATCAACACTGAGGCGGATTGCGCCAGACTGATCGACCCCCAGCACTATTCCCTCAATCGGCTGGATGCCGGCCGTTATCGCCACTTTACGCCCCTGCCAAAGGTGATTGTCCTGCCATTCCTTCTGCAGCGCCGAGAACCCCGAGCGCTGCTGGATCTCCAGATAACGGGATAACTGGCTATTCAGCTCGAGCACCAACTCATTGCGGTCCAAAACCCGCCCTAATTCGGCGCGCATCGAAGTCCAAGGCTGGTCAATCGACACCCTCTCGGCAGGCAACATATTCACATTGAGCCCGATACCGATCACCACGTGGCAAACGTCAGCCGGGTCCCCGGACAACTCCAGGAGAATGCCGGCGATCTTGCGTCCGTCAACCAGCACATCATTGGGCCATTTTAATCCCGCCGCAGAAACACCAGCCCCGCGAATAGTCTGGAGAAGCGCCAAGCCCACCACCAGGCTCAAGCCCTCAACCTGGCGCATCCCGCCCTCGATCTTGAGGACCAGGCTGTAATACAGATTCTCACCGAATGGGCTCGCCCAACTGCGGCCACGCCGACCGCGACCACTGGTTTGCCGCTCGGCCAGCACCACAAATGGTAGCGCCCGGGCGCCTGCCACTCGTTTCAAGGCCTCGGCATTAGTCGAGTCAACGCAAGGCAGCACAGCGACGGGCCACTGCGGGCCCACAGAGTTCGCCGCTAATACCTCTTCATCCAATAGCTGCAGCGGGCTCTCCAGGCGATAACCACGGCCACGAACCTTATGGATGGGCAAAGATAACTCTGCCTGCAGGGACTGCAGCTGCTTCCAGACTGCCGAGCGACTGACACCCAAGGAAGCGCCAAGCGCTTCACCTGAGTGGAATCGACCATCTTGTAAAAGCCTTAACAGTGGATGCATGCCAGCCCTACCAAGCAATAAGGCACGCATGATAACGATGCGCCCTTTAGTTGCCTATCAAAGGCTCAGGCTCATTTCGGGCTTAAGCCTCGCTCCACCTGGCTGAGCGATAGCTGTCGACTAGTTTTCGCGACAAAAAGTAAAACCCCCGATCGTTTACACGATCGGGGGTTTTGGTATAGGTGCTTGACGATGACCTACTCTCACATGGGGAAACCCCACACTACCATCGGCGATGCATCGTTTCACTACTGAGTTCGGGATGGGATCAGGTGGTTCCAATGCTCTATGGTCGTCAAGCGA
>NZ_JAUYNP010000182.1 GCF_030696055.1 Pseudomonas sp.
CTGCTGCACGGCCAGCAGCCGAGCGACAGCTGGGTGCGCGCCATGCACACCAGCCTGATTCTCTACGCCGAGCACGAGTTCAATGCCTCCACCTTCGCCTCGCGCGTGGTTGCCGGCACCGGTTCCGACATGTATTCGGCCATCGCCGCGGGCATAGGTGCGCTGCGCGGGCCCAAGCACGGCGGTGCCAACGAGGTGGCCTTCGAGATCCAGAAGCGCTACGACAACCCGGATGAGGCCGAGGCCGATATCCGCGCCCGGGTGGAGAAGAAGGAAGTGGTGATCGGTTTCGGTCATCCGGTCTACACAGTGGCCGACCCGCGCAACAAGGTGATCAAGGAAGTCGCCCGCGAGCTGTCCGCCGAGCAGGGCAATATGAAGATGTTCGACATCGCCGAACGCCTGGAATCGACCATGTGGGAAATCAAGAAGATGTTCCCCAACCTGGATTGGTTCAGCGCCGTCAGCTACCACATGATGGGCGTGCCCACCGCCATGTTCACCCCGCTGTTCGTCATCGCCCGCACCTCCGGCTGGTCTTCTCACGTGATCGAGCAGCGCATCGACGGCAAGATCATCCGTCCGAGCGCCAACTATGTCGGGCCGGAAGACCTGAGCTTCGTGCCGCTCAAGGAGCGCACTTGACCATGAACAGCATGATGAACAGCCACTATCGCAAAGCCCTGCCTGGCAGCGCGCTGGACTATTTCGATGCCCGCGCCGCGGTCGAGGCCATCGCCCCCTGGGCCTACGCCAAGCTGCCCTATACCTCGCGGGTGCTGGCCGAGAACCTGGTGCGCCGCTGCGATCCAGCCACCTTGAGCGCTTCGCTCAAGCAGCTGATCGAGCGTAAACGCGACCTGGATTTCCCCTGGTACCCGGCGCGCGTGGTGTGCCACGACATCCTCGGTCAGACCGCGCTGGTCGACTTGGCCGGCCTGCGGGACGCCATAGCCGAGCAGGGCGGTGACCCGGCCCAGGTCAACCCGGTGGTGCCGGTGCAGCTGATAGTCGACCATTCCCTGGCGGTGGAGTGCGGCGGCTTCGATCCGCAGGCGTTCGAGAAGAATCGCGCCATCGAAGACCGGCGCAACGAAGACCGTTTCCACTTTATCAACTGGACCAAGCAGGCGTTCAAGAACGTCGATGTGATCCCGCCGGGCAACGGCATCATGCACCAGATCAATCTGGAGAAAATGTCGCCGGTGATCCAGACTCGGGACGGCGTGGCCTTTCCCGACACCTGCGTGGGTACCGATAGCCACACCCCGCATGTCGATGCCCTCGGCGTGATCGCCATCGGTGTCGGTGGCCTGGAAGCGGAGAACGTCATGCTCGGCCGCGCCTCCTGGATGCGTCTGCCGGACATTATCGGCGTCGAGCTGTCGGGCAAGCCGCAGCCCGGCATCACCGCCACCGACGTGGTGCTGGCCCTGACCGAGTTCCTGCGCCAGTCCAAGGTGGTCGGCGCCTACCTGGAGTTCCATGGCGAAGGCGCTGCGGCGCTGACCCTGGGCGACCGCGCGACCATCTCCAATATGGCCCCGGAATACGGCGCCACCGCGGCGATGTTCTTTATCGACCAGCAGACCATCGACTACTTGAAGCTCACCGGCCGTGAAGACCAGCAGGTGCAACTGGTCGAGACCTACGCCAAACACACCGGCCTGTGGGCCGACAGCCTGAAAACGGCTGAGTACGAACGCAGCCTGAGCTTCGACCTGTCCAGCGTGGTGCGCACTATGGCCGGGCCGAGCAACCCCCACGCGCGGGTGGCGACCAGTGACCTGGCGGCCAAGGGCATTGCTGTCGGCCTGGACCAGGCCCGCGTGCAGGAAGCAGAAGGCCTGATGCCGGATGGCGCGGTGATCATCGCCGCCATCACCAGTTGCACCAACACCAGCAACCCGCGCAACGTGATCGCCGCCGGCCTGTTGGCGCGCAACGCCAACAAGCTGGGCCTGCGCCGCAAGCCCTGGGTCAAGTCGTCCCTGGCTCCCGGCTCGAAGACCGTGAAGCTGTATCTGCAGGAAGCCGGTTTGGAGCAGGAGTTGGAACAGCTCGGTTTTGGCGTGGTGGCCTTCGCCTGCACCACCTGCAACGGTATGTCCGGTGCGCTGGATCCGGTTATTCAGCAGGAAATTATCGACCGCGACCTGTATGCCACCGCCGTATTGAGCGGTAACCGCAACTTCGACGGGCGTATCCACCCTTACGCCAAGCAGGCCTTTCTTGCCTCGCCGCCGCTGGTGGTGGCCTATGCGATTGCCGGCACCATCCGCTTCGATATCGAAAAGGATGTGCTGGGCCTGGTGGATGGCCGCGAAATCCGCCTGAAGGATATCTGGCCAAGCGACGAGGAAATCGACGCGGTGGTCAAGGCCGCGGTCAAGCCCGAGCAATTCCGCCAGGTCTATATCCCGATGTTCGATCTGGGCCGCGAGCAGGGCGCCAAGGTCAGCCCGCTGTACGACTGGCGGCCGATGAGCACCTATATCCGCCGTCCGCCCTATTGGGATAAAGAGGGGGAAGGCGCCCTGGCCGGCGCGCGCACGCTGAAAGGCATGCGTCCGCTGGCGGTGCTGCCGGACAACATAACCACCGACCACCTGTCGCCGTCCAACGCCATCATGCTGGACAGCGCGGCCGGTGAGTACCTGCACAAGATGGGCCTGCCGGAGGAGGACTTCAACTCCTACGCCACCCACCGCGGCGACCACCTGACCACGCAGCGTGCGACCTTCGCCAACCCCAAACTGCTCAACGAAATGGTGCAGGAGAACGGCAAGGTCAAGCAGGGTTCGCTGGCGCGTATCGAGCCGGAAGGCCGGGTCACGCGCATGTGGGAAGCCATCGAAACCTATATGCAGCGCAAGCAGCCGCTGATCATTGTCGCCGGTGCCGACTACGGTCAGGGTTCGTCCCGCGACTGGGCGGCCAAGGGCGTGCGCCTGGCCGGTGTGGAAGCCATAGCCGCCGAAGGCTTCGAACGCATCCACCGCACCAACCTGATCGGCATGGGCGTGCTGCCGCTGGAGTTCAAGCCGGGCACCACGCGCAAGACCCTGGGCATCGACGGCAGCGAAACTTTCGATGTGATCGGCGCGCGCACCCCACGCGCCACCCTGACCCTGGTGATCAACCGCAAGAACGGTGAGCGCGTCGAAGTGCCGATGACCTGTCGCCTGGACAGCGACGAGGAGGTGTCGATCTACGAGGCCGGCGGCGTGTTGCAGCGCTTCGCCCAGGATTTCCTCGAGTCGACTGTCACGGCCTGATCCGGCTGCCTGTCCTGCGGAGCGGACGCCTGCTCAGGGCGTCCGATCTTTTTTGGAGCTATCTATGAGCCACATACCTCAGATCAAGATTGCCGCCACCTATATGCGTGGCGGCACCAGCAAAGGCGTGTTTTTCAAGCTTGAGGATTTACCCGAGGCCGCCCGGGTGCCCGGCGTGGCCCGTGACAAGCTGTTGCTGCGAGTCATCGGCAGCCCCGACCCCTACGGCAAGCAGATCGACGGCATGGGCGGGGCGACCTCCAGCACCAGCAAGACGGTGATCCTGAGCAAGAGCGCCAAGCCGGAGCACGACGTCGACTATCTGTTCGGCCAGGTGTCCATCGACCAGGCCTTCGTCGATTGGAGCGGCAACTGCGGCAACCTGACCGCAGCGGTCGGCTCCTTTGCCATCAGCAATGCTCTGGTCGATCCGGCGCGCATTCCCGACAACGGCCTGTGCACCGTGCGTATCTGGCAGGCCAATATCGGCAAGACCATCATCGCCCACGTCCCCATCACCAACGGCCTGGTGCAGGAAACCGGCGACTTCGAGCTGGATGGCGTGACCTTTCCGGCGGCCGAAGTGCAGGTCGAATTCTTGGACCCCGCCGATGAGGGCGAAGGCGAGGGCGGCTCCATGTTCCCCACAGGCAATCTGGTGGACGTTCTGGAGGTGCCTGTCGATGTCGTGAAAGGGGGCACCCTCAAGGCGACCCTGATCAATGCCGGCATCCCGACCATCTTCGTCAACGCCGAAGACCTCGGCTATAGCGGTACCGAGTTGCAGGACGCCATCAATGGCGACGCCCAGGCCCTGGCCAGGTTCGAGAGCATCCGCGCCTATGGCGCGCTGCGTATGGGCTTGATCAAGGATGTCAGTGAAGCCGCCCAGCGCCAACACACGCCCAAGGTGGCCTTCGTGGCGAGGCCGGCGCCTTATGTGTCGTCCAGTGGCAAACAGGTAGCAGCCGCTGACGTGGATCTGCTGGTGCGGGCGCTGTCCATGGGCAAGCTGCACCACGCCATGATGGGCACCGCGGCCGTGGCCATAGGCACCGCCGCGGCGATTCCGGGCACGCTGGTCAATCTGGCCGCCGGTGGTGGGGCGCTGAGTGCGGTGCGCTTCGGTCATCCGTCCGGCACCCTGCGCGTAGGCGCCGCAGCGGCTCAGGTCAACGGCGACTGGACTGTGACCAAGGCGATCATGAGCCGCAGCGCCCGGGTGCTGATGGAAGGCTGGGTGCGTGTGCCCGGCGATGCGTTCTAAGGCGCGCCGTACCTCCAGATGAAAAAGCCCGGGCCCAAGCCCTGGCTCTTTCATTTCGGTCGTAGGGCGGGTGCCCCCATCGGCAACGTCTGTCTGCCTGGCGGCGACAGTCTTCCTGTAGGAGCACGCCATGTGTGCGATTCGCGGGCATGGCCCGCTCCTACACTGAATACGAGACCACGAACGAAGGATGCCGTGGCCAACCCCATCAACCTGCCATCCAGGGAGATCGAAGCATGAGCGTCAATGTCGACCTGAACGAGCGTCCCGACTACGACCAGGTGATCCAGGACATCGCCGACTATGTGCTGAACTACCGGATCGAGTCCGAGGAGGCCCTGAATACCGCCCGCCATTGCCTGATGGACAGCCTCGGTTGCGCTTTGCTGGCCCTGCGTTTTCCCGAGTGCACCAAGCACCTGGGCCCCATAGTCGAAGGCACGGTGGTGCCCAACGGCGCCCGCGTACCGGGCACCCGCTTGTGCTTGGATCCGCTCAAGGCCGCCTGGGATATCGGCTGCATCGTCCGTTGGCTGGATTACAACGACACCTGGCTGGCGGCCGAGTGGGGGCATCCGTCGGACAATATCGGCGCCATCCTGGCCGTGGCCGACCACCTGGCGCAGCGGCGCATCGCCCAGGGTGAGGCGCCGCTAACTATGCGCGCGGTGCTGGAAGCCATGATCATGGCCCATGAGATTCAGGGCGTGTTCGCCCTGGAGAACTCCTTCAACCGCGTCGGCCTGGACCACGTATTCCTGGTCAAGCTGGCCTCCACCGCGGTGACCGCCAAGCTGATGGGCGCGGGCCGCGAGCAGCTGTTGTCCGCATTGTCCCACGCCTTCGTCGACGGCCAGGCGCTGCGTACCTACCGTCACGCACCGAACGCCGGCTCGCGCAAGTCCTGGGCCGCCGGCGATGCCTCCAGCCGCGGCGTGCGTCTGGCCGACATCGCCATGCGTGGCGAGATGGGCATCCCAGGGGTGCTGACCGCGCCGCAGTGGGGCTTCTACGACGTGCTGTTCAGTCACACCAATCAGGACCTGGCGCTGAAGCCTATCGAGGCGCGCCAGTTCAGCTTTCCCCAGGGCTTCGGCTGCTATGTGATGGAGAACGTGCTGTTCAAGATCAGTTTCCCGGCCGAGTTCCACGCGCAAACCGCCTGTGAAGCCGCAGTGACCCTGCACCCGCAGGTCAAGGATCGTCTGCACGAGATCGACAGAATCGTCATCACCACCCAGGAATCGGCGATCCGCATCATCTCCAAGGTCGGCAAGCTGGCCAACCCGGCCGACCGTGACCACTGCATCCAGTACATGACGGCCGTGCCGCTGGCCTTCGGCAGTCTGTTGGCCGAGCAGTACGAGGACGACTTCCACGCCGCCCACCCGATCATCGACGAGCTGCGCGAGAAGATGCACATAGTCGAAGATCCGCGTTACAGCCGCGAGTACCTGGAGGCCGACAAGCGCTCGATTGCCAATGCCATTCAGCTGTTCTTCAAGGATGGCTCCAGCACGGAGCAGGTCGCGGTCGAGTACCCCGTCGGTCACCGTCGTCGCCGCGAAGAGGGCATTCCGCTGCTGGAAGACAAGTTCAAGGCCAACCTGGCGACCAGGTTCACCGCGCGGCGCTCGGCTGACATCTTCAGCCTGTGCCAGGATCAGGCGCGGCTTGAAGCCACCCCGGTTAACCGCTTTATGGATTTGTGGGTGATTTAAGCGCTAAGCGCTAAGCCATAAGTCATAAGCGGCAAGCCGCAAGAAAAAGCCAGAGCGCAGGCTCTAGCTTGCAGCTGCCGTCTACTTCAGGCGACGCTCGACGCCTTTCTCCACCAGAATCTTGGCGGAGATCTCTTCCACGGAAAAATAGGTGGAGTTGATAAAGGCAATGTTTTCACGGCGGAACAGGTTTTCCACCTCGCGCACTTCGAATTCGCACTGGGC
>NZ_JAUYNP010000216.1 GCF_030696055.1 Pseudomonas sp.
GCACGGCGGGGATCAGATCGTCACCGCGCAACAAGGCCCAATCCTGGTTCATATGGGCGTCATAGCGGCCATCGCTGCGTTCATGGTTGATCCGCACCCTATAGCTCAGCTTGGACTTGCCCTTGGCCGGTTGCCAGAGGCCACTCGCGGGGCTGTCCTGGGTCCACTGGCCATCGCCAGTGAAGTCGCTGTAATAGCCCTTATCGCCCAGATTGAAGGCCAGGCTGACCACCCGCTCGCCCTTTTCCAGGGTCAGGCTGACTTCGGCCTGATCGCTTTCCGGCAGGAACTTGACCCGATAATCCAGATCGACTTTCTGCGTGGCCCACAGCGGCGCACTCAGGCTTAGCAGGATGGCAGACAACAGGGCGCGATAAATCCGCATGCGAGTAGCTCCAGAACGAGACAGAGGATGCATAGACCCTAGACCAACAGGGCAATTCAACGCCAAGTGGCAAGGCTGCTTGATTTAGCCGGCGCGGAAAATCATATGCTCTTCCCAATCATCCTCGGCCACGCTGTTTTCGCTGAGCATGCGTCCGGCCTGGGAAATGCGTTGTTTGTGCACCTGCTCGGGGTCGCCGCAGACCAGGTGATGCCACAGCAGCAGGTCCTTGCCCTCGCTGACCAGGCGGTAGGCGCAGGTCGGCGGCAGCCACTGGAACTGGTCGGCCTGGGCCGGGGTGAGCTGGATGCAGTCGGGCACGGACTTGCGCCTGTTGCTGTAGTCGGTGCAGCGGCAGCTATCCAGGTCCAGCAGCTTGCAGGCGATGCGCGTGTAATAGACGCTGCCGTCGTCCTCATCCTCGAGCTTTTGCAGGCAGCACAGGCCGCAGCCATCGCACAGCGACTCCCACTCGTCCTGATCCAGCTGTTCGAGGGTTTTGCGTTTCCAGAAGGGTTCGACTTTGGCGGCCATGGCGAGGGTACGGTGACTGGCGAAAAGGCCGGCAGTCTAGCGGCTAGGCCAACAACGGCCAAGGCCGGCATGCCGAATGGTCAATTAATAACCACGGGCAAAGTCCACCAGGCCACGCAGTTCGCCGCCGCTACGCCAGCGCGCCAGATTGTCGAGAAACAGCTGCACCAGCAGCCGTGGTTCGGTCGGCGCCGAGCTGTGGCCGGTCAGCAGCAGCTGCGGCGCAGTCCAGAACGGATGGCCGGCCGGCAAGGGCTCCTCGCGGCACACATCGATCACCGCGCCGGCCAACTGGCCCTGCTGCAACGCCGCCACTAAATCGGCCTCCACCACCGCCACGCCACGCCCGGCATTGATAAACAGCGCGCCGGGCTTGAGCACGGCGAACAGCGCCGCGTCATAGATATTCCGGGTGGCCGGGGTATCCGGCAGCAGGCTGATCAGGTAATCGGCCTCGGCGGCCAGACGTGATAAGTCTTCCAACCCCGCCACTTCCTCGAACGGCGGCAAAACCCGTGGTCTGCTAGCTATGCCCAACAACTCGAGGCCGAAGGGTGCGAGCAACTGCGCCACGCTCAGGCCGATATCGCCCGTGCCGACTAGCAGCACCCGGCGACCGGCCAGGCTGTGCGGCAGGCGCTGATCCCAGCGCTGCTCGACCTGATCGGCCAGGCGCGCGAACAGTTGCCGCTCGTGGGCCAGCAGGTGGCACAGGACATACTCGGCCATCAGCTGGCCGAAGATGCCCACGGCGCGGGTCAGTGGATAATCCGTCGGCAGATCGCTGGCCAGCAAGGGCGTGATACCCGCCCAGGTCGACTGCAGCCAGCGCGGCCTATGACCCTGGCGCAGCAAGGGCGCGAGCAGATCCGGCTGGCCCAGCCATAGTGGACAACGCGCGGCGTATTGGGCTAACTCGTCAGGCCGGTCGCTGGCGCACAGCTCGAGTTCGGGCGCCTGCTGGCGCAGCAGTTCGGCGTACAGGGCGTGCTCGGTTTCGCCAAGCAGCAGGCGCAGAGGGGCTTCGGCAATGGCTGGCATGGCGTTTACATGGGGTCGTTGCGGCGCAGCAACTCGTCCGGCAGGTGCTCGATATATTCATCCTCCGGTGGCGGCATCTGCAGGTGGTAGCCCTGCTCGTCGAGATTGGCCAACACCTTGTGGATGTCCTCGCGGGCCAGGGCGCGCTCGGGAGTGAGCACCATGTCGAAGGCCAGCGTCGGCGGGCCAAAGGCCGTCAGCAGGTTTTCCGGCACGCGCTTGAGCCCATCGCTGCGCAGCACATAGAGGTACATCTCGTTCTTGCGCGGGCTTTTATAGATAGAGCAGATACGTTTCACGCCGATTCTCCAGTGGCTGCCAGGCAGTCGAGCAGGGCCTGGCCCAGCAATTCACGTCGCCAGCCGCGCAGCGAATCCGGCAGCTGGTAAGGCCCCTCGGGGTAGCCGGTCTTCAGCAGGGCTTCGAGGGTTTTCTTGCGCAGCATCAGCTCGGGGGCGATGTTCAGCCGCTCGCCTTCGCGCTGGCCGATGGCCCGCAGCATCTTCAACAGCGACGCCGCCTCGAGCGGCAGCGGCTCGGGCAACGCCGCGGGCCAATCCGCGGCTGGGGTGGCCGCCGCTTGCTTGATCAGCTGCAAGAGGAACTCGCCATCCTGACGCACGGTTTTCGGGTGCATGTCCTCGATCCGCGCCAGGGTCACCAGGTTATCCGGCTGGGTGCGCGCCAGCGGCCACAACGAGTGCTCGCGCAGAATCCGGTTGCGCGGCTGGTTGCGCAGGCGCGCCTGCTGCTCGCGCCAGGTGCACAGCGCCTGCAGCACCGCCAGCTGCTGGCGCGACAGTTTCCAGGCCAGCTTGGCCTCGCGGTAGGCCAGCTCGGGGTCGACCTCACGGCTCAGGTTGGCTACCAGCTCGGCGCCATCCTCTAGCACCCAGCTGTATTTCTCGGCAGACAGCTGAGTTTTCAGCAGCGAATAGACTTGCGCCAGGTGCAGCACATCTTCTGCCGCGTAGCTGACCTGGGTCTCGGACAACGGCCGCTGCAACCAGTCGGAGCGGGTTTCGCCCTTGGGC
>NZ_JAUYNP010000223.1 GCF_030696055.1 Pseudomonas sp.
AGGATATGGCCAACGCTCGGGCCTGCTCTCAAGGTGAAGGGGGCGGCGACGCCTACCGCGAACTCAACCGCGCCTTCGGCAGCCTGCTGGAGGAAGCCCAGTGTGCAACCCAGGTGCTGGTTGCCGTGCTGGAAGGCGCGGTGCTCGGCGGTGGCTTCGGCCTGGCCTGCGTGTCCGATATCGCCATCGCCCAGCAGGACGCCAAGTTCGGCCTGCCGGAAACCAGCCTAGGGATACTGCCGGCGCAGATCGCCCCTTCGTGGTAAAGCGCATAGGCCTGACCCAGACCCGCCGCCTGGCCCTGACCGGCGCGCGCTTCGATGGCGCAGAGGCGCTGCGCCTGGGCCTGGTGCATTTCGTTGAGGCCGACGACGAAGCCCTCGACGCGCGCCTCGCCCAGTGCCTGCAGCAGGTGCGCCAGTGCGCGCCCCGCGCCAACGCGGCGACCAAGGCGCTGCTGCTGGCCACCGAGACCGAGACCCTGGGGGTATTACTCGACCATGCCGCCGGCCAGTTCGCCGAGGCGGTACTGGGCGAGGAAGGCGTGGAAGGCACCCTGGCCTTTGTGCAGAAACGCACGCCCAAGTGGGCGCAGTAGCAGCATCAACACAGACTGTAGGATGGGTTGAGCACAGCGATACCCATCAGACCGCCCCCGGATTGCATCCGGGCTACGCAAGCAGGAGCACAAAGATGCCCGCCTTTAACAAGATTCTGATCGCCAACCGCGGGGAAATCGCCTGCCGGGTGATGCGCACCGCCCAGGACCTGGGCTACCGCACCGTGGCGGTGTACTCCGAGGCCGACGCCGACGCGCGCCATGTGCAGTTGGCCGATGAGGCGGTGTGCATAGGCCCGGCCCAGGTCAACCAGTCCTACCTGGTAATCGACGCCATCATCGCTGCGGCGCAGAAGACCGGCGCCGACGCGATCCACCCGGGCTACGGCTTTCTCTCGGAGAACGCCGACTTCGCCCGCGCCTGCGAAGCGGCCGGCATCGTCTTTATCGGCCCCACCGTGGAGGCCATCCACCTGATGGGCAGCAAGCGCCTGTCCAAGATCGCCATGCTCGAAGCCGGCGTGCCGTGCATTCCCGGCTATGAAGGTGCCGCCCAGGACGACGAGACCCTGAGCCGCGAAGCCCAGCGCATCGGCTACCCGCTGATGATCAAGGCCAGCGCCGGCGGCGGTGGCCGCGGCATGCGCCTGGTCCAAGAGGCGTCCGAGCTATTGGCGCAGATCCGCACCGCCCGCTCCGAGGCGCAGAACGCCTTCGGCAGCGGCGAGCTGATTCTCGAGCGCGCGGTGATCCAGCCGCGCCATGTGGAGATTCAGGTATTCGGCGACCAGCACGGCCACATCGTCTACCTGGGCGAGCGCGACTGCTCGGTGCAGCGCCGCCATCAGAAGGTGGTGGAGGAAGCACCCTGCCCGGTGCTGACGCCCGCGCTGCGCCAGGCCATGGGCGAGGCGGCGGTCAAGGCCGCGGCCTCGGTCAACTACGTGGGCGCCGGCACAGTGGAATTTCTGCTGGATCAACGCGGCGAGTTCTTCTTTCTGGAAATGAACACCCGCCTGCAAGTCGAGCACCCGGTCACCGAACTGATCACCGGCCAGGATCTGGTCGCCTGGCAGCTGCGCGTCGCCGAGGGCCAGCCGCTGCCGCTTAAGCAGGACGAGATCCGCCTGAGCGGCCACGCCATGGAAGTGCGCCTATACGCCGAGGACGCGACGCAGAACTTCCTGCCGCAGACCGGCCAGGTGCTGCGCTGGGAACCGGCGCTGCGGGGCGGCATCCGCATCGACCACGGCCTGCTCGAAGGCCAGGCCATTAGCCCCTTCTACGACCCCCTGCTGGCCAAGGTTATCGCCTATGGCGCCACCCGCGAGGAAGCGCGGCGCAAGCTGGTGCGCGCAGTCGAGGATTGCGTGCTGCTGGGCGTCAACGGCAACCAGCGCTTTCTCGCCAATCTGCTGCAACACCCAGAATTCGCCGCCGGCAACGCCACCACCGCGTTTATTGCCGAGCATTTCGCCAGCGATCCGAGCCTGAGCCCACAGCCGCCCAAAGCCGGCGAGCTGGCCGCCGCAGCCGCCCTGCTCTATCAGCAATCGGCCAACGCCCGCGCCCACCAAGGCGGCCTGGCCGGTTGGCGCAATGCCGGCAGCGCGCCCTGGCGCTTTGTCCTCAAGCAGGGCGAACAGCAGTTCAGCGTGGAGCTGCAAGTATTGGCCGACGGCGCGCAGCCCAGCCTGTTGGCCAAGATCGGTGAGCAGCAGGTCAGCCTTAAGCTGCTAAGCAGCGACGGCCGCTGGGCCAGCCTGGAGCTGGACGGCATTCGCCAGCGCCTGGCCTACCAACTGGACGGCGAGCAGCTGTGGCTATACGGCCATAACGGCAATCTGCAGCTAAGCGATATCACCCACCTGCCGGTCAGCAGCGCCGCCGGCGCCGGCAGCGGCAGCGTGAAGGCGCCGATGGACGGCGCGATTGTCGAGGTGCTGGTCGAGGAAGGTGCCCAGGTCAGCAAGGGCCAGCTGCTGCTGGTGCTGGAAGCGATGAAGATGGAACACCCGCTAAAAGCCAGCATCGACGGCGTGGTCCGCCGTGTTGGCGTCAGCCGCGGCGATCAGGTGAAAAACCGCCAACTGCTGGTGGAGATCGCAGCCGCCGAGGTCTGATAACCCATGCGGACATCCGTAGGTTGGCGCTGAGCCTGCGAAGCCCAACGTTGGGCTTCGCAGGCTCAGACGTAGGATGGGTTGAGCAAAGCGATACCCATCGGCACGCAATATTGGTGGGTATCGCTGCGCTCAACCCACCCTACAAAAGCGACTCAGACGAATAACAACAAATCACGGAGCACGCCCATGTCACTGCAAGGCAAAACCCTGTTTATCACCGGCGCCAGCCGCGGCATCGGCCGCGAGATCGCCCTGCGCGCGGCGCGCGACGGCGCCAATATCGTGATCGCGGCGAAAAGCGCCGAGCCCCACGCCAAGCTGCCGGGTACCATCCATTCGGTGGCCGCCGAGGTCGAAGCCGCCGGTGGCAAGGCCCTGGCCCTGCAGCTGGATGTGCGCGACGAAAACGCGGTAAAGGCCGCCATGGCCCAGGCCGCCGAGCATTTCGGCGGCATCGACGCCCTGATCAATAACGCCGGGGCGATCAAGCTGGTCGGCGTGGAGAAGCTGGAACCCAAGCGCTTCGACCTGATGTTCCAGATCAACACCCGCGCGGTGATGGTCTGCAGCCAGGCGGCTCTACCGTATTTGAAGAGCAGCTCCGCTGCGGGGAAGCAAAGCGGCGGCCATATTCTTAGCCTCAGCCCGCCGCTTAATCTCGATCCCAAGTGGTTCGCCAGCTACGGCCCCTATACCACCACCAAGTACGGCATGAGCATGCTGACCCTGGGCATGCACGAGGAATTCAGGAAGTACGGTATCAGCGTCAACTCGCTATGGCCGAAGACGGTGATCGCCACCGCCGCCATCGAGTTCGAGGCCGGTGGTCCCGCCGTGATGAAGGCCGCGCGCCTGCCGGCGATCATGGCCGATGCGGCCTACGCCATTTTGTCGAGTGAGGGGCGCAGCCTTAGCGGGCGCCTGCTGATCGACGAGAAAATCCTCCGTGAGCAGGGCCAGAGTGAGTTCGAGCAGTACCGCTACGACCCGGCCGGTAAATTGATGACTGATTTATTTGTCGACTGATCTGGGCTTAAGACGAATCAAAACGTAGGTTGGGCTGAGCTTGCGAAGCCCAACATCCGGCTCGCAGAGCCGGCCTGTGCTTTACAGAGACGAACTCAGCGTTGGGCTGCGCTGCGCTTAGCGCCAACCTACATTTGCCAAGCTGCCTGGCCTGGTATGCGCCGCAGCCATAGTTACACCCGCCACGCCCGTTTAGAGTGCCGCTTCGCCCCCGCATAACAACGACAAGCGCGAGAGCCATGAACCAAACCGATCTGATTTCCCCCCTGCGTTTCCTCGGTCGTCTGCCCCAGCACCTGCCACGCCTGCCGCGCCTGTTGCGTGGGCTGTATTACGCCGGCATCCGCAACCGCGAGAAGAACCTGTCCCTGGCCTGGGCGCTTGAGCGCACGGCGCAGCAGTACCCCGAGCGGCCGGCGCTGCTGGATGAAAACCGTCAGCTTAGCTACGCCCAGTTCAATGTCTGGGCCAACCGCCTGGCCTGGGCCTTCAAGGCCGAAGGCGTGCGCCATGGCAGCGTGGTGGCGGTGATGCTGGAAAACCGCCTGGAGCTGCTGGCGATCCTCGCCGCGCTCAGCAAGCTGGGCGCGGTCGGCGCGCTGGTCAACACCACCCAGCGCGGCAAGGTGTTGGCCCATAGCCTCAATCTGGTCAACCCTGCTTTTCTAGTGGTCGGTGCGGAATTGCTGGAGGCCTTTAACGAAGTCGCCGAGCTGCTGGAAAACCCGCAGACGCCGCGTTACTGGATCGCCGATCAGGACTGCCTGGCGGACCCAGGCGTTGCCCCCGACGGCTGGCGCAACCTGCTGCAGCTGGCGCAAAACCAGGCCAGCAGCAACCCACCGGACAGCGCCAAGGTGCAACTAAAAGACCCCTGTTTTCTGATCTACACCTCGGGTACCACCGGCCTGCCCAAGGCCTCGATCTTGAGCCATGGCAAGTGGATCAAGGCGTATGGCGGCTTCGGCCATTCCGGCCTGACCTTGAACAATAAGGACGTGCTCTACCTGACCCTGCCCTGCTACCACAACAACGCCGTCACCGTGTGCTGGAGCGCGGCCATCGCCGGCGGTGCGGCCATCGCCCTGCGCCGCAAGTTTTCCGCCAGCGCCTTCTGGCCCGACGTGGCGCGCTATAACGCCACCTGCTTCGGCTATATCGGCGAGCTGTGCCGCTACCTGCTCAACCAGCCGGAACATCCGGCGGAGCAGAACAACAGCCTGCGTTGCATGATCGGCAACGGCCTGCGCCCCTCGATCTGGAACGAATTCAAGGCACGTTTCGGGGTCGAGCAGATCACCGAGTTCTACGCCTCCAGCGAAGGCAATATCGGCTTTACCAACGTGTTCAACTTCGACAATACCGTGGGTTTCTCCCCGGCCACCTACGCCATAGTCCGTTACGACCTGGAAAACGACCGGGCCATCCGCACGGCCAAGGGTTTCCTGCAGAAGGCCGACAAAGGCGAGCCGGGCCTGCTGATCAGCGAGATCAGCGCCAAATGGCCGTTCGACGGCTACACCGACCCGAGCAAGAGCGAGGCGGCGATACTGCGCAATGTGTTCAAGCAGGGCGATGCCTGGTTCAACAGCGGCGACTTGATGCGCGATATTGGCTGCAAGCACGCGCAGTTCGTCGATCGCCTCGGCGATACCTTTCGCTGGAAGGGTGAAAACGTCTCCACCACCGAGGTGGAAAACGTCCTCGGCGCCTTCCCCGGCGTCGAGGACGCGGTGGTCTATGGCGTGGAAATCCCCGGCACCAATGGCCGCTGCGGCATGGCCGCGCTGCGCCTAAGCGAAGGCGCCGAGCTGGACGGTAGCGCCCTGGCGGCGCATCTGGACAGCGAACTGCCGGTGTATGCCGCGCCGCTGTTTATCCGCCTGCTGAGCGAGGTGGAAACCACCGGCACCTTCAAATACAAGAAGACCGACCTCAAGCAAGCCGCCTATGACCCGGCCCGGGTGGGCGACAGCCTGTGGGTACGCTTGCCCGGCAAGGCCGCTTTCCGGCCGCTGAACGGCGCGCTGTACCAGAGCATCCAACAGGGCGAGCAGCGCTTCTAAACCAGGGTCCCGAGGGCTATGTACCCGTTATGTGTTGAAGCCTGTAGGCCGGCTAGGCGATGCCTGGGGCGCGCTGATTCGTAGGGCGATGGTTCGTAGGGTGGGGCGCATGGCCACGGGCTATCTGCTGATGCGTAGTCAGTTGCGCCGTAACCCACCAGAATTGCAGGCCGATTACCGCTTGGTGGGTTACGTGGCGCACAAATTCCGCAGTTGATGTTCAAACCCTGCTCTGCGCCACTAACCCACCCTACGCACTGGCCCGACAGGGCCGGCGACGTTACTGCTTGAACTCGAACTGCAGCTCCGCCCCTTCCAGCGAGTCCCAGTAGTCATCGCTGCGCTCATTGGTGATCAGCTTGCCGTTGAGCTGGAAGGGGCTGGTGGGTTCGGTCTTTTCCACGAACAGGGGCGGCAGCAGCGTGGCGGGCAAGTCGTCCAGCGGCTCCAAGGGCTGCAGCTGTTCGAACACCTCCGCCGGCAGGCTGAGATCCAGCGGCGCCTTGGGTTCAAGCGGCACGGACTTGCTCACGGTTGCTGGCGGCTTGGGCTTGGGCTGGGACTTGGGCTTGGCCACAACAGCTGGCGCGGCGGCTTTGGCCACAGGTTGAGGGGCTGGGACTGGAGGTTCTACCGGCTTGGCCACAGCGGCTGGTTTGACCGGCGCAGGCTCGACTTCAGGGGCAGCAGGCAGCGGCTTGGCGCTTTCCGTCTTGGGCGGCTTGGGCTGTGGGGCTGGCTGCGGAACTGGCGCCTGGTCACAGGCAACCAGAGATAACAGCGTCAGCAGCAAGGCCAGGCTACGGGTACAGATCATGGCTCAACGCAAAGGCAGTGATACAAGCCGCTATGCTCCCCCCTCACCCGCCCCCTGGCAAGCCTGCCGCGCACCGATTTAGTGCCGTGATAAAGAGCAGCCGGCCGGCACTCGCAAGAGGTTGCCGGCCCCTGGGTGGATTATTGCGCCTGATCCACCCGCTTAAGCTCGGCGTCGATATTCAGCTGCGGGTAGTCGCGCATCAGTTTGAGCAGCAGCGCATCGGCTTCATCCACCCAGCCATCGCGACGCAACTTAAGCAGCCGTTGCAGCTCGCCGTGCAGCTGCTGCTCGGCGGCACTTTTGCTGCGAGCCAGCGCTTTGGCCGCAGGCGCCTCGGCCGCTGCACCCAGCTGCGGCTGCTGATCGGCCAGCGCCTCGCGGGCCATGTCCTCCTGCAAGGGCGCCGGTGCCGCAGGAGCCAGCTGTTTTTTCTGCTCGGCTTTGTCGCTGTAGGCCTGCAGGGCCGGCTCGCTCTGCGCCTCGCTGCTGCGCGACTCCTGCTCGGGCGCGGCCGATTCCGCCATGGGCGCGGACATAGGCGCAGCCAGTGGCGCGACTTCGCCGGTCACCGCGGCCGGGGCCATGATCGTGCCGCTCGGCACGGCGTCGAAGGCATCCGGGCTTTGCTCCAGGGTGCGCCAGGTCAGGCTGACGCCCACGCCGAGGCAGGCCAAACCGGCCAGGGCCAACGACCAACGCTGACGGCCACCGGCGCCAAATAACCAGGCATGCAGGCGTTCGTTCCAGCTCGGCTGCTTGTCACTCGTTATGGCCGCGCGGGCCGCCGCGAGAATCTGCGCATCCAACTCGGCTGAGGGCTCGCCGCCGCTGTGGGCGCGAAAGTGCGCGAGCATCTGCAGCTCTTGCTCATCGGGGCTGTATTGATCGTGCTTCATGCGGACAACTCCTCGGCTGCACCAGGTTCGGCGAGCAGCCGACGTAATTTCTGCAGGGCATAACGCAGACGGCTTTTTACCGTCTCGGCTGGAATTTGGGTCAGTGCGGCGATCTCGCCCAGCTCCAGGTCGCCATGGGCGCGCAACAGGAAGACTTCACGCTGTTCGGCCGGCAGATCGGCCAGGGCGGCCTGCAGACGCGCCTGGTCACGGCTCAGGCTGAGCTGCTGCTCCGGGCCCGGCTGCGGATCGCTCGCCCCGTGCTGCTGTTCGTCGTACTCATCCTGCTGCGCCTGCTGGCGGCCATGCTTGCGCCAGTGATCGATCAGCCGGTTGCGCGCGATCTGGTACAGCCAGGTCTTGAACAGCACCGCTTCGCGCTGTTCGCTGGCACTGCGGATCAGGCTCAGCCAGGTCTCCTGAAACACCTCCTCGGCCAGTGCATGGTCGCCGCACAGGCCGAGCAGGAAGCGGAACAGGCCCAGCCGATGGCGTTGATACAGCTGGGCAAAGGCCGCCGCATCGCCGCGGCGGTAACGCCGCAACAAGGCGGCGTCGTCATCCGTGAGGGGTAAGTTCACTGAAGCACTCGTGCAGTAGTTGAACGGGAAGTCTCAGTTTGCAGACTCTGGGCCAGCTCTACCAGCTGTACGAACTCGGCGCGCAGGCCGAAGCGATCCTCGCCCTTGGCCGTGCGGGCCAGCTCGGCGCTGTCGGCCAGGCTAAAGCGCCCGGTGTACTTGTCGCCTTTGAGCTGCTGGGCGAAGGCCGCCACCGCCGCGGCGAAGCGCAGATCCTCGCTGGCCTGGCTCAACGCCACGGCCGTATCCGCCTGGATAGGTTGTTCCAGCAGTTTGCTAGCGCCCTGCCCCGGGGCCTTGTAGCGGATACGCAGCCAGGCCAGCTCGCCGGCCTTGCTGTCGGTTTTCGCGACGTTCTGATAGCGCAGCGGTTCCAACCAACCCTTGGCGCCGCTCGGCACCACTTCATAGAGCGCGGTGACGGTATGTCCTGCGCCTATCTCGCCGGCATCGACCTTGTCGTTGCTGAAATCCTCACGCTGCAGCGCGCGGTTCTCGTAACCCAGCAGGCGGTACTCGCTGACCTCGGCCCGGTTGAACTCGACCTGAATCTTCACGTCGCGGGCGACTATGGCCAGGGTCGAGCCGAGCTGATCCACCAGCACCTTGCGCGCCTCGCGCAGGTTGTCGATATAGGCGTAGTTGCCGTCGCCGGCATCGGCCAATTGCTCCATCAGGCGCTCGTTGTAGTTGTCGGTGCCGAAGCCCAGGGTGGTCAGGGAGACGCCCGTCTTGCGCTTGTCGGCGGCCAGTTGTTTGAGGGTTTCGAAGTCGCTGATACCGACATTGAAATCGCCATCGGTGGCCAGCAGGATGCGGTTGATACCGCCGTCGATAAAGCCCTGCTGCGCCTGCTGGTAGGCCAGCTGAATGCCCGACTCGCCGGCGGTGGAGCCGCCCGCGCTGAGCTGATCGATAGCCCCACGAATCTTGGCCTTTTCCGCGCCTGAAGTCGGCTCCAGCACCAGGCTGGTTGAGCCGGCATAGACCACCAGGGACACCTTGTCCTGGGCGCGCAGTTGCTCGACCAAGAGTTTTAAGGTGCTCTGCACCATCGGCAACCCTTCGCGGCGATCCATCGAGCCGGACACATCCACCAGAAATACCAGGTTGGCCGGCGGCAATTCCTCTACGCGCAAATCCGAGGCCTTGATGGCGATACGCAGCAGACGGGTTTCCGGGTTCCAGGGGGTAGTCGCCAGCTCCGTATCGATGCCAAAAGGCGCATCGCCCTTGGGCAAGGGGTAGGCGTAGGGAAAGTAGTTGACCAGCTCCTCCAGGCGCACCGCGTCCTGCGGCGGCAACTGCCCGCCATTGAGGAAACGCCGCACATTGGCGTAGCTGCCGGTATCCACGTCGATGCTGAAGGTCGACACCGGGGTCTCGGCAACCGCATGCACCGGGTTGTCGACGAGCTTCTGATACTGCTCACGGCCCTCGTCACGGTAACCCGGCGGCATCGCATCGGCCTGCATGCTGGGCATGGACAGGGGCATGGGCGCAGGCATGGACATGGTCTCGTAGGCCACACTCGGCTTGCCGACCGCCCCCATCGCCTCGCTTTTGCGCCGCAGCTCGGCCGGCGCGGACGCAGGAGCAGCCAGTTGCTCGTGCAACTCGGCACGCTCGGCTTCGCCAACCTTATCCGCCAGCACGGTGGGTTCGGCAGGCTTGGCTACCGTGGCCGCCGCATCGGGATCGGACGCACTGCAAGCGCCCAGCGAGATCAACACACCAGCGGCAAAACCGGCCAGTAGAGGACGGGTAAGCAAAACAGGGTAAGCGGACATGGAACACCTCCTGAGCAAGAGAACAAAGCCTTCACTCAGGTAGACGGGGGGCCGGGTAAAAGCGGGTTAATCGGCAGAAAAACAAAGGCGGGAAAACGGACAGATTTATTTTTTACCGCTACTCAGAAAATTAATCCGTCCCCTTTTCCAGCACCGCCGCTGCAGAAGCTTACGCCTGAGCGCTCGCCTGCCTGCGGAACTCGCGGAGCGAGACCATGCGCTGGCCGGCGGAGTCCCAGAGTTTGAGGCTGAGGCAGCGGCAGATGTCCCGTGGGTGCAACACGGTGACTACTCTCGTACTCAGCGTGTTGCTCTGGTACCAAACTTAACTCGGTAAGCTTTCGGGGTAATTCCCGTGTAGCGCCGGAAAAGCGCGCGAAAGAACGCGACATCCTCATATCCCACACGATTGCTAATCGCTTCGACCTGATCAACTCCCGTCTCGAGGGCGCTCTTGGCTGCGCTTACTCTGACCTGGTGGAGATAAGCTAATGGCGTCCCGCCTGTTGCGGCTTTAAAACGGCGCATAAAACTTCGCAGACTCATGCTGTAACTAGACGCCAACTCCTCCATCGTGAAGTTCTGCGGATAGTTCCTCTCGATCCAATCCTGGGCTTCCATGATCGCCTTGTCAGAATGTCGCTTGTTCAGGGCAAGCACAGCGAAACCCGCCTGTGACGTGCGGGATGTCTCAATAAGCAGCGACTTGGCGCATTGCGTCGCGATTTCACGGCCGCAGTACTTCTCTACTAGGTATAAAGAGAGATCGAGCGCCGCATTGACCCCACCTGCACACAGGACGCTGCCAGCGTCGACCACTAGGCGATCAGGCCTCAAGTCAACGTTCGGGTAGCGCGCCCTAAACTCTTCGGCCATCCCCCAATGGGTCGTTGCCTCTTTGCCATCGAGAAGCCCGGCCTCTGCGAGTAGGCACACGCCCGTGCATATGCCTGCGATGGTGGCACCTTGTCTGTGCCATTGCTGCAGCCATGCAATCGCTTGGCTGTTGTGCTCTATGAGGCTGTCGAGATGCGCGCCACCGGATGACACCAGAATGAGGTCGGTGGTGGTTATTTGCTCGATGGAAAATTGCGGCATGATCGCCAGCCCGCCGGCTCCGGTAACCAACTTTCCATCGATCGAAGCCGTTACCACCTGAAACTGAGGATGGGTTTTTTGGCCGGTTAGATGATTCCACCACACCCCTGCGAACTGAAACACCTCCAGCGGGCCTGTAACGGTCGAGTAGAGCCCTCTGCTGAGGATCAAGATGGTCACCCGCTTCATGCTATGGCACTCAAAAATTATGGCGTGATCACCACTCTACGGCGGCATAAGTGCCACTGCAATTCGATGACGTTCCGCCGTAGCCTTTGCCCATCGCCTCTTTCCAAGAAAAGACAGGAGAGTCGATGCACTGGCACCGCCCAACAAGGCGTGAGCCCCGAATATTTTCACGCGGCTAGGGAAACTCGATGATCAATTTAGAAGGTGTGGTTGCGGCACATTGGCAGAGCGCTCCCTCGTTGAATCTGTTCCCAGGAGTGCATATACGCCTGCTCTGGGGTGGTGAAAGCGGCGCCAAGGCCTACTACTTGGAGTTCGATGCAGGCAGTACATTCACCACCCTAGACGTGCACACCTCCGGCCCTGAGGAGGTCTTTGTCGTTTCAGGTATCTACAACGACGGTGTAAATGACTACCCGGCGGGCTCGTTCATTCATAACCCTATGGGTTCGGCGCATTTGCCGCAGTCGAAAGATGGGTGCGCGATTTTCCTGTTCTTGCCTGAAGGCTGAAACAGACTGCCATCGAGTGCTTTGCGCCCATGGCAATGCAAACACTGCGAGAAGCCGCTGCCGCTCGACGTCATTGCTGCGCAGCGGCAGTGCGGGCACCGCCGCTGCCGTGGGTCACGCCTGAGCCTGAGCATTCGCCTGCCTGTGGAACTCACGGAACGAGACCATGCGTTGGCCGGCGGAGTCCCAGAGTTTGAGGCTAAGGCAGCGGTAGATATCCCGTGGATGCAAGGAGGTGACGATCGGCTCACGCAGCGCCGGGATTGCCGCCATCGCCTCGGGCAGGCGATAGAAGGGAATCCCCGAGTTCGCGTGGTGCACGTGGTGGTAGCCGATATTCGCGGTAAACCAGGCCATAAGCGGCCCGGTGCGCATATAGCTGGAGGAGAAGATCGCGGTTTCGGCGTAGTCCCAGTCTTCCCGGCTCGGGTAGCGCGCGCCCGGGAAGTTGTGCTGGCAGTAGAACATATACACGCCCAGCGCCGAGCCGGTCAGGCTGGGGATCAGCAAGCCGTACAGCAGCATATCGGGAGCGTAATTAGCCAGGGCGAGCAGCGCCGCCAGATTCAGCGCCAACGCCAGCGCCGACCACAAGCGGTGCCGGGGTTGGGTGATCAGCGAGACCATGCAGATGCTGAAGACGAAGATGGTCTGCGAACCCAGCAGAATCATCAGCGGGTGCCGCGCGACCCAGTAGCGCAAGCGCTTCCAGGTGCCGGCCCGGGCGTATTCCTCGGTCGACATCAGCGGAAAGGTGCCCAGGTCGGTGTGGGTGGACAACAGCGGCAACCGCCCCTGCTCGGCCCCGACGTACTGACAGCTGTGGCCGTGGTGGTAGTCATGGGATTGTTTCCACAGCGTCGGCGGCGCCAGCAGCAGCAGGCCGAGGCCCTTGAAGAACAGGTCGGCGAAACGCGAGCCACGCAGGATCGCGCCGTGCATATAGTCGTGGTACAGCACGAACATGCGCACCAGCGCCAAGCCCAGCAACAGGCTGAAGCCCAGGCGTATGGGCCACCAGAACGCAGCCCCGGTACCGGCGGCGAACAGGCCTATCACCGCGAAGGTAGACCAGAAATGCCACCAGCTGAGGCGGCGATTCTCGACGGTAAAGGGCAGCGTCTGGCGGATCAGCTCCTTGCCGAAGCGTGCCAGTTCCTCGCGGCTTAGCGAATCCGTGGCCCAGGGAATGGCGTTATCCGCCGCAGGACTAGCAGCGCTGGAAGCTGCCGCTGGGGCAGCCTCCGGTGCAAAGCTGGCGTCGCGCGCTTGGCCTGGAGAACGGCTGCGAGCCTTGGCTTCGACTGTCATTGCGCCCTCCTCACTCAAGCTAAAACAGGCTTGGCTGGTTCCGTTTGCAGAAACAACTCGGGCCGCCGATCCTTCCAGGGCTGCGCCTGTTCGAGCTGGCCGGCCAGGCGCAGCAACAAGGCCTCTCCACCGAATTCGGCGCTCAGCATCAGGCCGATTGGCAGCCCATCGGCATTCCAATGCAAAGGCAGCGAAATGGCCGGTTGCCCGGAGGCGTTGTGGATAGCAGTGAACGGGCTGTAGTCGAGGATAGGCGCGTAGGCTTTGTCCAAATCCTCTTCCTGCACATCGATCAGGCCATTGCGAATCGGCGGTGTCGCCAGGGTCGGCGTAAGCCAGCAATCGTAGGTTTGATGGAAGCGCGCCATCTCGCGGCCGACTTGCTGCAGCACCAGCTCCGACAGCTGATATTCGACGGCGCTAACGGCCCGTCCGCGTTGCTGCACCGCCCGCGTCAGCCCTTCCAGTTCCCCGGCCTGGGGCGCACGGCCCAACTGCATAGTCATCAGTTCCACGGCGAAGGCGATGCCGGCGAACCACAGGGTGGTAAAGGAGCCGACGAAACTCTCCGGTTCAATCTGCGGTTGCGCCTCTTCGACTCTATGGCCGAGGGATTCGAGCAGCTTCGCGGTCTCCTCCACCGCCTTGATGCAGTCGCGGTGCAGCGGCCGACCGGCGGGGTCGACCTTGGAGAAGGCGATGCGCAGGCGCCCAGGGGCACGTGCGACTTCTTCCAGGAAAGAGCCGCTCATAGGCGGAGCGCGATAGGGATCACCCGGCACCACGCCGTGGGTGGCGTCGAGCAGCGCGGCGCTGTCGCGCACCGTGCGGGTCAGCACATGCTCGTCGAGCAGGCCGCTGAGCAATTCGCCGAAATCGGGTGCCAGCGAGTTGCGCGCGCGGGTCGGCTTAAGCCCCACCAGGCCACAGCACGAGGCGGGAATACGGATGGAACCGCCGCCGTCGTTGCCGTGGGCGGCCGGCACCATGCCGCTGGCCACCGCCGCGGCGGCGCCACCGCTCGAGCCACCAGTGGAGTATTCGAGATTCCAGGGGTTGCGCGCCCGTCCGTAGAAGGCGCACTCGGTGGTCGGCAGAATGCCGAACTCCGGGGTATTCGATTTACCGACGAAGTTCAGCCCGGCCTTGCGGAAACGACTGACCAGCTCGCAGTCCTGCTGCATCATCCGCTCGCGCAGCATCCGCGAGGAAAGCGCCGAGGGCATGCCCTGGCAATCGCCGAGTATGTCCTTGAGCAAGAACGGCACGCCGTGCAGCGGCCCAGACGGGGCGGCCTTATCCTGTTGCGCAGCGACGGCGCGGGCCATGTCGTAGGCTTTATATACAACGGCGTTAACGGCGGGATTTAACGCCTCGATACGGCGAATCGATTCTTCCAGCAACTCCGACGGTTGCACTTCCTTATTCCTGACCAACTCGGCAAGACCGATAGCGTCAAACTCTGCATATTCGATAAAAGGCATGCCACTCTCCTGGCTATTTATCCGACTAAACGGGGATACATCATCATTTTTATTGTTGTATTGCATATCCACACTATTTAAGTGCGCAAATCGAAAGCAGGTGCGTGACTGCACTTAATAAGAAACATGAATAGTGTTGTTCGGCACTTTAACGCGGCGGGGAATATAGAACTTAGCAGTTCAATATAAAGCACCAAAAAGAGGCAGCGACCGCTGAAATTTGAACGCTTCGACATAATGGAAACAATCTCAGGCCGTAAGTCGAATATGCGTGAGGGAGGATTTGGCGGACATACGCCGTTTGGAGTATTTCCTTAAGGGGCCCGCTTCAAGAGGATGGCGCCGGCAGCGAATGCTGAGGCCCTTGTGTTCAGGCGGCTCAGGGAAGTGTGACGATTAGGGACGATCACAAAAAATGATCAGAGAAGATCAATATAAATGATCGGAGAGAATTGAAGCATATGATCAAGAATGAGCATGACCAGACAGTTTCTTACGCAAACTTTGCCGAAAGCCTTCAGCGTCACGCGCTGACGATACCCGACCAGCTCGCCTACCGCTTCCTGCAGGACGGGCGCGATAACGAAGTGACCATCACCTTCGCTCAGCTCGATATCGCCGTGCGCGCTGCGGCGGCCACGCTGCAACTTTATTGTGCACCGGGCGACCGGGTGTTGATTCTGCTCAAGCCGGGCCTGGATTACGTCATCGGCTTTCTCGGTTGCCTGTACGCCGGCCTGATCGCGGTGCCCGCCTACCCGCCGGGTGCGACCAAGACCCTCGACCGCCTGGACGGTATCCTCGGCGACTGCCGCCCCGCCGCCGCCTTGACCACCCGCGAAGACATAGCGGCGATCCGCGCCAGGCTGGCCGAGGTCGCACCGGCAACCCAGGTGCTGGATCTCGCGGACCTCGACCACGCCACCGCCATTAACTGGCAACCTGTGCCTGTCACACGCGCCGATGTGGCCTTCCTGCAGTACACCTCGGGGTCCACCGGCAACCCCAAAGGGGTCATAGTGACCCACGGCAACCTGATCCATAACTCGCAGAGCATCCACGAGAACTTCTCGACCCATACCAGCAGCCACAACGTCAGCTGGCTGCCGCCCTATCACGATATGGGGCTGATCGGCGGCATTCTGCAGTCGGTCTATATCGGTTTCCCCTCCACCCTGATCGCCCCCATCCACTTTCTGCAGCGGCCATTGCGTTGGCTGCAAGCCATCAGCAAGCACCGCGGCACCATCAGCGGCGGGCCGAATTTCGCCTACGAATTGTGCCTAAAGAAGATCAAGGAAGAAGAACTGGCCGGGCTTGACCTCAGCAGCTGGGAAGTTGCGTTCAATGGCGCCGAACACGTGCGCGCGCAGACGATCGAGGCGTTCCAGAACAAATTCGCCCGCTGCGGCTTCAAGACCAGCTCGGTATTCCCCTGCTACGGGCTGGCCGAGGGGACCCTGCTGGTGACCTGCGACAGAGCCGCGCGCGATCCGGTGATCCGCCACTTTCACGCCGCCCTGCTCGAGGACAACCGGGCCGAGCCGGTGCCCCAGGCGTTCGTCGCCGAGGCCCCGGAACTGCGCGTGCGCACCCTGGTCAGCAGCGGCCGCGGCATTCCCGGGCATGAGCCCTTTATCGGCGACCCCGAGACAGAAGAACGCCTGGCCGACGGTCGGGTCGGCGAGATCTGCGTAGTCGGCGACAGCGTCGCCAATGGCTACTGGCAGCGCCCGGACAGCACCGCCGCGGCATTCCGCCCGGCGCGCCAGGAGCAGACCGCCCATGGCAGTTTCTTTCGCAGCGGCGACCTCGGTTTCCTGCTCGACGGCGAGCTCTATGTCACCGGACGGCTCAAGGACCTGATCATCCTCAATGGCGTCAACCACCACCCCGGTGATATCGAAAGCACGGTGTTCCGCGTGGATGAAAGCTTCCGCCCCGACGGTTCGGCCGCATTCAGCGTCGAACTCGACGACAGCGAACAGCTGGTGATCGCCCAGGAAGTGGAGCGGCGCGCCCTCAGGAGCCTCGACGTGCCGCGCATCCTGGCCGAGATCAAAGCCGATCTGTGGCAGCAGCACAGGGTGGCGCAGCCGGCGATTCTGCTGGTTCTCGGCGGCACGCTGCCGCGAACCTCCAGCGGCAAGGTCCGGCGCCAGGAATGCCGGCGTTTGTTCGAGCCCTTTATCCGTGAACTGCATGAAGGGCTGCAGGCGGACGCCGAAGGGGTGAGCAAGAAGGTGGTCGCCGCGGAACTCGGCGGCCAGGTTCTGCTCGATATCAGCCGCAACAGCCAGACTCTGGAAGTATGAGTTTCCTATCGGGCAGTGCCCTGCACAGTGTTCCCGCCCCCAGCTTGCTGATCCCGCCTAGCCTGCGGGCTCCGCTGGCAGGCTTATATGGCAGAGGGCGTACGTTGCTTCCGTTGCTACCGTTACTCCCGCTGCTGCCGGAGGACAGCCTGGAACGGCTGACCCTCTCGCGCATGCTCAACGCGATCGCGTCGGCGCGAACCCTCGACGACTTGAAGCTGCAGACCCGGCGGGCGCTGTCGATGTACCTGCCGTGCGAAAACTTCGTGTTCGCCAGCGGCCGGGTCCGGGCTCATCGGGCGTTTATTTCCAACCTGATCCACACCGATGCGGTGTCGGAAGACTACCTGCGCGCCATAGTCGGTACCGGGGGGATTATCCCGCCACTGGGGATCGACCTGATCGAGCATTGCGGTCGGCCGAAGCTCACCACCACCGCCGATCTGGACAATCCGGTTGAGCGCGTCTGGGCCGATATTTTCCGCCGGCACAGCATTACCAACGTGGCCTGGATGATTCTGCCCGGGCTGCATCGCAGCACCTTTACCGGCTATTTCTTCCTCAATACCTCGGCGGAGGTGGCTCACGATAACAAGTTAAGGATGACCATATTGGCGCCTTACCTGCACATTGCGCTAAACCGGATACTCGGCGCCCAACTGCTGCATGAGCACCATAACGACAAGAGCAGCGCGCAATTTATCTCCATCCTGTCGTGCCGCGAAGCCGAGATCTCACGCTGGGTAGCGCGCGGCAAAACCAACTGGGAAATCGGACAGATCTTGGGAATAAGCGACAAGACAGTCAAAACCCATATACAGAATATTCTCGGCAAGTTGCAGGCATCGAGTCGAGCACAGATCGCTGCGTTATTTTCCGACGAATAGCCAGCGTAAACACTTAATCTTTAACAACAACTAAGAGTGGCGGCAGTTTTAAACTGCCGCCTTGTACTGCGCCCGCAATAATGCAGCGCATGCGCCTGGCTACGATTGGAAATAACCGAGTAATCAGCATAACGGCGAAGTCATTACTCCCAACGGAGTATTGAGAAGAGCACGGCATGCGCAGACCATTAAATACGCAGAAATAGCGCAAGAAATTAACAGCCCGTTCAAGGCAATAAATCCGCGCCTACCGCATAACAATAAAAAACCTATGCCTAACGGCATTTATTTCGCCTGCTAAATAGCCTCGCGCCTTTAATCCGCACCATGGCGCTACAGGTTTTTATATGGACAGGGCAATTCTGGAGGACATGTGCATATTGACGACATAACCGCCTCAGTCACACAAACCGTGGCCGGCTTGCTGGAAGTCGATTTAGGCGCACTCGATGTGGAGCGCTCGTTCCACGAGATGGGTGTCGACTCGGTGCTCATAGTCGGGCTTTCCGCCGAGTTCGAAGACCTCTTCGGCATCTCGCTGGACCCCGAATTCGCCTATCAACACGACAGCGTGCGCAAGATCAGCCAGCACCTGCACAGCGTTATGACCATGGGGGCCTAGGTAAATCATCATGACTGTTTCCCTACTCAACAAAACCCGCCAGGAACTGCTCGACTTCGCCGGTCTCGATGAGACCGTGGCCAGCGCCAGTGGCACGCGCATCGTCACGGCCAGCGGGCAGACCCTGATCGACTTCGTCGGCCAGTTCGGCGCCGTGCCGTTCGGCTATGGCGCGCAGCCCATCATCGCCGCGGCCAGCGCCTTTCTCGGCTCGGGGCAGCCCAGCTTCGTCCAGCCGCTGATCAACCCGCAAGCCGAACAGCTGGCCCGGCGCCTGATCGACATCGCCCCCGGCAATATGGCGAAGGTCAGCTTCGCCACCAGCGGCGCGGAGACGGTCGAGGCGGCGATCAAACTGGCCCGCGCGGCCACCAACCGCGAGCTGATAGTCGGCACCTGCACCGGCTTCCACGGCAAGACCCAAGGCGCCGTGGGCGTCACCGGCAAGCCGATATACCGCGAGCCCTTTCAGATCCGTCCGGATGGCTATACCCATATTCCCTACGGCGACCTCGCCGCGCTCGAACGCGTGCTGCGGGAAAACCGCGTCGCGGCCTTCTTCGTCGAGGCCGTGCAGGGCGAAGCCGGCATGATCACCCCGCCCGAAGGCTATCTGCTGACCGCCCAGGAACTGTGCCGCAAGCACGGCGCCCTGTTCGTGCTCGATGAGATCCAGACCGGCCTCGGCCGCACCGGCCATCTGTTCGCCGCCAATGCCAGCGGCCTCACCCCGGACGTGCTGTTGTTGGCCAAGGCCCTGGGCGGCGGCCTGGTGCCGATTGGCGCCTGCATCTACGGCGAGCAGTGCTGGAGCCGGGATTTCGACCGCCACCACAGCTCGACCTTCGGCGTGAACGGCTTTACCGCGGCCATCGGCCTGGCGGTGATCGAACACCTCACGGAGAACGACGGCGCCGTGGTGCAACAGGCCGCCGCCCAAGGCGCCTATCTGCGCGCCGGGCTCGAACGCCTGGTAGCGAATTACCCGCAGGTGTTCGAAAGCCTCGACGGGCGCGGCCTGATGCTCGGCCTTAAGTTCCGCCGCTGGCCGGGTGAGCGCCTCTACACCCTGTCCCTGGCCAGCTCGTTCGGCGCCCTGGTGCCGATCGTCTGCGGCTACCTGAAAACCCGGCATGGCCTGTACTGCCTGCCGACCCTGAGCGAAGGCAACGTGCTGCGGATTCAGCCGCCCCTGTGCATCACCCGCAGCGATATCGACCTGCTGCTGGAAGGCCTGAGCGCGGCCTCCGAGCTGATCGCCCACGATCAGCAGCATCGCCTGATTCTCGAGGCCCATGGCTTCCCCGCCCCGCGCGCCCCGCTGGCCAAATGGTCCGCCACGGCCGCGGCGAACCCCCGCAGCCATAGCCCGAGCGGCCAATGCCTGGGGCGCTTCGCCTTCTTGCTGCACCCGACCACCCAGGAGAGCGTCAACGGCGACAGCATTGTCGATGCGCTCGGCATAGTTGGGGAAGAAAAGGCCTTTATGCAGGACTGGCTGGCCGAGTTCTCGGATTGGGCCAAGCCCGACCTCGACACCGGCGTGTCCTACCATGCGCGGCAGATCTACAACGCCCAGGGCGACTATGTGGAAGGCTGGCTGGTCGGCAGCTTGCTGCAACCACGCGACCTGATGCGCCTGAGCCTGAGCAAGCGGCGCAAGCTGATCGACAACTACCTGGACACCGTGCGTACCCTTGGCGTCGATTTCGTCGGCCTGGGCGCCTACACCTCGGTCATCTCCAACGCCGGTGCCGATGTGGTCAACGACCAATTCCACACCACCACCGGCAATAGCCTCACCGCCATGGTCGGCGTCGATGCGCTGCTCAGCACCTGCGCCAACCGCGGCGCGCCGCTGGCCAAACGCCTGACCGGGGTGATCGGCGCCTATGGCTCGGTGGGCCGCCTGGCCAGCTTGCGACTGGGCAAATACGCCGAACACCTGGTGCTGCTCGGCAACGCGGCCAACCAGGGCGCCATGGCCGAACTGCGCCTGGTCGGCGGCGAGCTGTACAGCGCGGCCTTGCGCTCCATCCAGAGCGGACACCCCAGCGGCATCGCCAAGACCCTGGCGGCGCTGCTGCCGGACCCGGCCATAGTGCAGCGCCTGCTCGACCGCGACCTGACTGACGACGCCCAACTGCGCGAGCTGTTCGACAGCATCGACGCCCTGGCGCAGGAGAACAGCGCCGTGCAGCCGCCGGTGGTGGTCGCCTCCGACCTGGCGCTGTGGCTGCCCCAGCTTGAAGCCGTGCTCTCGGCCACCTCCAATGGCTCGGCCTTTATCGACCCGGCGGCCTTGCACCACAACGCGATCATCTGCGACTGCGCGCAGCCGCCGGATATCGGCCGCAGCTCGCTGCCGCAGCGCCCCGACGTCACGGTGATCGAAGGCGGGCTGATCCATCTGCCCGAGCGCAGCCAACGGCTCGGCAACCAGAACCTCACCGACCTGCCCACCGGCGTGACCTTCAGTTGTCTGGCGGAAACCCTGGTGCTGACCATGGCGGGTAAACAGCGCGATTACAGCATCGGCAAACGGCCACCGCTGGAAGATGCCGAGGCGATCTTCCAGCTGGCCTTGAACTTCGGCTTCGCCCCTGCCGTGGAGCAGTTGGTCGAGAAAGCCGGATAACTACAAGAATGACTGTCGAGGACTAATCCCATGTCGATGCAACACGCAAGAAGCATTACCGAACAACGCCTGCCGGGCCTGATCGCCGCCTTGGAAAGCCGCGGCCGGATGGCCCTGGAGAAGGCCGATCCCAGCGAGCTGTGCGATCTGTTCCGCGACTTTCGCGCCGCTGGCCTGATCATCCCCGAGGCCTTCGGCGGCATCGGTTCCTCGCCGCGCGAGACGGTGGAAATTCTGCGCGCCATAGGGTCGCTGTGCCCGTCGCTGGCGGTGATGATGACCATGCACCACCACACCATCGCCACCATAGTGCAGCTCGGCGGTCTGATTCCGGCGGCCGATGAGCTGCTCTGCGGCATTGCCCAGAACCAGCTGCTGATCGCCTCGGCATTCGCCGAAGGCCGGCCGGGCGCGGAGATCTTCAACTCCAGCGTCAAGGTTCGTGCGGTCGAGGGGGGCTTCGTTCTGCAAGGCACCAAGAAGCCCTGCACCATGAGCCACAACATGGACGTGATAGTGGTCGGCGTCGCCCGCGAGAACGCCGATCAGAGCGTTACCCAGGGCTTCGCCGTGGTCTTCAACGACGGCAGCCAGATCGCCCGCGAGCGCTTCTGGAAGACCTCGGTGCTGCAAGCCGCCGACAGCAATGCCTTGGTGTTCGACGACGTGTTCGTGCCTAGCGAATTTATGTTGCTCGCCGAAGCGGCCGGCGACGAGGTGGCCGTCTCGGCCCAGGAAACCTCGCTGTCCGGGCTCTGCTGGTTCCAGCTGATGGTCGGCGCCACCTACCTCGGCGTGGCGTCCGCGCTGGTGGATATGCTGCTGAAAAAGCGCAATACCGACAACGCGCAGCTGGCCCAACTGGCCATCGAACTGGAAGGTGCCCATCAGGCGCTGGTCGGTACCGCGCGCGAACTGGAAGAGCAGCGCGCCGCCGACACGACCACCTACAGCAAGGCGCTGTGCACCCGCTTTATGGTGCAGGGCGCGGTGGAACGGGCGACCAATCTGGCGGTGGAACTGCTGGGCGGCATGGCCTTTATCGCCTCCGACGAGGTCGCCTATCTGCTCGCCGCCTCCCGGGCGATCTGCTTCCACCCGATCTCCCGCGCCGCCGCCACGCCACTGCTCGCAGACTTCCTACGGGAATCGGCTGCCCCTAGCGCCGTGGCGAAAGTGGCCGCGGAAGCCGTGTGCGCCTAACCCCAGCCACCAGCCCCTGAGCCCACGCTCAGGGGCGGGGACGCACGCCTGCAGCGACTGTCGACCTTTTGGCCAAAACGGCAGCGGTCGCGGCGAGAAGCCATTTTTAACGCAGCCTCACCGAGCGCAGGCATTTTGAAAATAGCTTCTCAGATGATCAATATGACTCAGTAGGAACCATGACCTCATGGCCACGACGACAGACTCGCTCTATCCGCAACTACCGGGAAATATCAGTCCGGTGTTCCATTTCGTTGCCGTCCCGCTGTTCACCGTGCTGCTGGTGTTCAACACCGCCGCCATCGGCGTAATTCTTGCCCTGGCGCTGGTGCTGCAACTGGGTCGGCGCACCCTCGAACTGATACCGGGAGTCGCCGCGCTCGAACATGCCAGCGCCGCGTTCTATCACCGTCAGGTTCAGCGTTTGGCGAACAAGGTGCTGAAAGACCCGCGCGACGAACCTATTCTGGCGGCGGCGATCAGCCTCGGCTTGACCGCCTTTCCGCTGTTTATCGCGCAGCTGGTGATCAAGGATATTTCCTGGCCGCTGGTGCTGGGCTTCTACACCTTCGTCTACGGGCCAAACATCCGCGCCTATGTACGCTCCTTCAGCTCGATGCACCAGGAGGGGCACAAACCCGGCGGCATCTTCAAGCGTTCCAGCCTGCTGGAGAAATGGACCGGCAACTCCTTCCTCTACATGTTCTTCGCCATCCCCATGGGCCTGATCCCCCACGCGGCGGCGCACCTGCAACAGCACCACCGCGAGAACGCCGGCCCGCTGGATGTCTACGCGACCGCTCGCTACGACCACGCCAGCCTCTGGGACTTCCTGGTCTATATGGTGCGCGAGGTGATGTATCAGCAATTTATGGTCTCGCCCTACCTCTACTTCAAGAGCAAGAGCAAGCCGCTGCAGATGCGCAGCATGCTGGCCGGCAACCTCCTGCACCTGGCGCTGTTCGCCCTGCTGGCGGCCTACAGCCTGCCGATTGCAGTGTTCTACATGCTGGTCCCTTGGCTGGCGAGCAACTTCCTGATGGGCGTGATCCATTGGAGCCAGCACGCCTTCTACGGCGGCCAGCAGGACCCCAAGGACTTTATGTACAACACCGTGACGCTGCTGGAAACGCCGGTGAACACCCTCAACGAGGGCTACCACGTCTGCCATCACCATTGGGAAAACGTGCACTGGTCGGAGAGCCCCGCGCTGTTCGAGCGGCTCAAACCTGAGATGCAGGCGGCGCAGTCCATGGTGTTCCGCGACCTCAGCGTGCTTGACCTGTTCGTCCTGCTGATGCTGCGCCGCTTCGATGCCCTGGCCGACAAGCTCGACTGGTGGGAGCCGCTGTCCCAGGAGGAAAAAGTCGCCCTGGTAAAACGCCGGGCGGCGGCGGCGCCCATCGCCGAGCAAGAGCAAGCCCATCAGCAGAGCACGGCCGCCCGCAGCAAGCCGAGCACTGCGCACCTCCAACAGCAACCGCAGCAGGCGTGAAGTGACCATGAGCAGAGCGCTGACCCTGAAAGTCGCATCCATCGAACGGGAAACCGACGATGCCGTCACCATTCACTTGAAGCAGCCGCTGCTGAGGAAGATCAAGTACAGCGCCGGTCAGTACCTGTCGCTCGAGGTCGAGGTCGATGACCAAGGCGCCAAGGGCTGTCGCGCCTACTCCATCAGCAGCACCCCGGGCCTGGATAAGACCCTGTCGATCACGGTCAAGCGAATCGCCGGCGGCAAGGTGTCGAATCGCCTGGTGCAGCAGTTGGCCGCCGGCGATGCGGTGCATACCTTGGGCGCCCACGGCCGCTTCACCTTCGCCCCGCAGCCGGGCAAGCGCCGCCATCTGGTGCTGTTCGCGGCCGGCAGCGGGATCACGCCGATCTTCTCCATTCTGAAATCGGCGCTGCATTTCGAGCCGGACTCGCGCGTGTCGCTGGTCTATGGCAATCGCAACACCGACTCGGTGATCTTTCGCGACAAGCTCGAACGCCTGCAGCGGATGTTTACCGATCGCCTGCACGTGGTGCATGTGCTCTCGCAGCCGGACGTGCCTTGCCGGCACAGCGGCCGCCTGACCCAGCAGCGGGTGAGCGAGATCATGCAGTCGCTACCGACTCACTCGGGCCGCCCCAGCGAGTTCTACGCCTGCGGCCCCAACGGCATGATGGACGAGGTGACCGGCGCGCTGCAGGCCATGGGCATTGCACCGGAAGCGGTGCATATGGAGAGCTTCACCCCGGCCAAGGCGGCGCCGCAGCAAACTCAATCCAGCGCGCCGAAGCAGGTGCAACTGCTGATGCAGGGGCAAGAATTCAACTTCGCCGTCGCCGCCGGCCAGACCCTGCTGGAAGCGGCCCTGGCCAACGGTGTGCAACCGCCCTTCTCCTGCCGCAGCGGTTTCTGCACCGCCTGCGTCTGCACCAAATTGGCCGGGGAAGTCGAGATGCGCGAGGACCACGGTCTGTCGGCGGCGGAACTGAAAATGGGCCAGGCCCTTATGTGCATCGGCTACCCGGTGACGGACGACGTTCGACTTCAGGTCGAGTAGTGGCGTCCATCAGTGCGAAAACCCCAAGAAGGTGGATACGGTGAATAAAGAATCGGTTTTGGCGGCACAAGATGAAATTCGCCTGGCGAAACGCGCCGAGCTAAAAGTCGACCGCGAACGGCTGGCGCAGCTGTTGGCGCTGCAGCAGCCGAACCCGCTCAGGTTTATGCTGTGGGCGGCGCTGCATGTGGCGGTGTGGGTGGCCTGCGCGGGATTTATCCTGACCAGCGACAACATTCTCGGCCAACTAGTCGCGGTATTGATTCTGGGCAACCAGATGCATTCCTTCACCATCCTGCAGCACGACTGCGGTCACCAGAATGCCTTCCGCTCGAGCCTCTTGAATCTGTGGGTGGGGCGCTTCTTCGCCTGGTTTATCGTCTTCCCGTTCTCCTCGTTCACCGAGTGCCACAAACACCACCACCGCTATCTGGGCGACGCGGACAAGGACCCGGACGAGTGGAACTATGCCGCCGGCGTGAAGTGGATGTTCCTGCGCATCGCGGTGTTCGTGCCGCGCTTCACCTACTTCTCCCTGGTGCGTTACGGCAAGGCGGTGCGCAACCTGGTGCTGCGCGAGCTGATCTTCAATCTGCTGTCGATGGCCGCCGTGTGCGCCTGGTTCGTCAGCCAGGGCATGTTCTACGAGTTCGTGCTGATCTTCGCCGTGCCGCTGTTCCTGCTGGCGGCGGTGATCAACCCGATCTCGCGCGGCTACGAGCATTTCCCCATGGCGACTATCGAGCCCGAACACGACGACCGCCTGGACCTGGCGAAGAATACGGTCACCGTGACCAGCCGTGTGCTTAGCCTGATCTGGGCCAATATCAACTACCACGTCGAGCACCACGTCTATCCGGGGGTGCCCTTCTTCAACCTGCACAAGGTGCACAGGCTGCTCGACAACAAAGCCTTCCTGCGCGATCGCTGGCTGCTCGCCCGCCTGTTCACCCAGCGCCCCAGCGAGCCCCGGCACGCTGCCTCCGCAGACGTATCCCCTGCCGCCTGACGCTAGCTGATAAGGAATCAGGATGGACTGCATTTTCTGCACGATAGTCGCAGGCGCCGCGCCTGCCGCCCAGGTCTACCGCGACGAGCACTGCATGGCCTTGATGGACGTGCATCCGTTGGGGCAAGGGCATGTGCTGCTGATTCCATTGCAGCACGTCGAGAAGCTGGAACAGCTGGCGGCGCCCACCCGGCAACACCTCTACCGGGTCTTCGACAACCTGGTCGCGGCGCAGCGCCGGGCCGGCTTCGGCGTCGAAGGCACGCACCTGATAGTCAACGACGGCAAAGCCACTAACCAGCACATTCCTCATGCGCACCTGCACCTGGTGCCGCGCAAGCGCGGCGATGCCTTGGGTTTCGGCTGGCGCATGTTTCTGCATTTCACCGGCATCTTCGGCTGGCGTAGCCGTCACGACATCTTGCAGGCACAGGCGGATGCCATAGCTGCCCAGCTCGAACGCATCACCGCGCAACAACTCACAGCCCGGACGCCTGCAGAACAGGCATTGGAGCAAGCGCGCTAAGGGACTACAACCGAGCGGAGAACACCTTTTCAGCCGTACCACTAGCGCTGCGGGCAACCCTATTCCAGCGCGACCATAGCCAGGGGCAAGTAAACAAGATGAACGCAGAACGCCAGGTGTCCGCCATTGCGGACAAGGTTTACCGGGTCCTGATCATTGGTGCCGGCTTTTCCGGCATCGGCATGGCCGTTCGCCTGCAACAGCGCGGCGAACGCGATTTCGTGGTGTATGAAAAAGAAGCCGGCATCGGCGGTACCTGGTGGGTCAATCAGTACCCGGGCTGCGCCTGCGATATACCCTCGCATCTCTACTCGTTCTCCTTCGAACCCAAGCCGGACTGGTCGCGGCGCTTCTCGCCGCAAGCGGAGATCCGCGACTACCTGGCGCAGTGCGCGCACAAGTACGACCTGTTGGCGCATATCCACTGCAACACCGCAGTCGCCTCGCTGCGCTGGCTCGAACAGCGAGCGCTGTGGGAAGTCACGGATACCACGGGCCGGGTGGTGTTCGCCCAGGTCGTGGTGGCCGGCACCGGCGCGCTGTCCAGCCCCGACTACCCGGCCATCCCCGGCTTTGAACGCTTTCGCGGCCGGATCTTCCACTCCCAGCAGTGGGACCACGATTACGACCTCACGGGCAAGCGCATCGGCGTGATCGGCACCGGCGCCTCGGCTATCCAATTTATCCCCGAGATACAGCCGATCGCCGCCCAGCTCGCGGTCTTCCAGCGTACCCCGCCGTGGATCATCCCCAAACCGGATCGCGGCATTTCACAGCTCGAACAAGGCGTGCTGCGGCGCTTCCCGAGATTGCAGCGCCTGGTCAGAGGCATCCTCTACGCGACCCACGAAGCCCGCGCGCTCGGCTTCGTCTTCAACCCGCGCCTGATGACCTTGCACAAGCTGCTGGCCCTCAACCTGCTGCGTCGTCAGGTCAAAGACCAGGCACTGCGCAGCAAGCTCACGCCCAGCTACGCGATTGGCTGCAAACGCATTCTGATCTCGAACAACTACTACCCGGCCATGACCCAGCCTAACGTCGCGCTGATCACCAGCGCGATTCGGGAAGTCAGCGAAGACGCCGTGATCACCGCCGACAACCAGAAACATGAAGTCGACGCGCTGATCTTGGGCACTGGCTTCAAGGCCAGCACGCCCTTCCCGCGCGGGATGATCTTCGGCCGGACCGGCCAGGACATATTCGACGCCTGGAGCGCCGGACCCGAAGCCTACAAGGGCACCACGGTGGCGGGCTTCCCCAACCTGTTTCTGCTGATGGGCCCCAACACCGGGCTCGGCCACAACTCCATCGTCTATATGATCGAATCGCAGATCGCCTACATCCTCGGCGCGCTGGATACCCTGCAGAGCCGGGGGGCCAGCAGCGTCGATATCCAGCCCCAGGTCCAGGAGCGTTTCAATCTGCTGCTGCGCCAGCGCATGCAGGGTGCGGTCTGGACAGTCGGCAACTGCAAGAGCTGGTACAGGCACGCACAGACGGGGCGCAACGTGGTGATCTGGCCGGGCTTCAGCTGGATGTTCCGCCGCGAGACCCGACGCTTCGATGCCGAAGCCTATCGCCTGACCGGCAGCACGACCGACGCGGACCAACAGTTACGCCTCGACCACTCGCCGGCTAGACCCGCACGGCCTGCGCGCGTACCGGAAGAAGAACCACAACAATAAGCACAAGGAGATTGGCCATGAGCCCTTCCGCAAAATCGGTCTTCGTCTTCGGCTGTTATCTGTTGCTGCTGGGCATACCGCTCTTGCTTGCGCCGAACCTGCTGCTGGAGGTTTTCGGCTTCCCGCCGACCCAGGAGGTGTGGATCCGCATAGTCGGCCTGCTGGTGCTCTATCTCGGGGTTTACTACGTGCTGGCCGGACGCAAGGAGATTCGCGCCTTTATCAGCGCCACCGTGCCTGTGCGTGCCTCGGTGCTGCTGTTCTTCAGCATCTTCGTCGCCAACGCTATGGTCTCGCCGATGCTGCTGGTGCTGGGCCTGCCCGACCTGCTCGGCGCATTTTGGACCTGGCAAGCGCTGCGTAACGAGCGGGTTGCGGCTTCCCTGGCCAGCGCTTAGGCGGTTGTAAGAAAGCCCCTCAACAACAGCCATTCACCCCTCTGTTTGCAGGAGAGGTGCGCCAATCGCTGCCCTGGTACACGTCTTCCTCCGTTTAGGCTAAAACAAGGCTATGTCCTAATTACGCGTTGCACGCAGCTTTTGTAGGGTGGGTTAGTGGCGCAGAGGCGGGCTGGTAAAGACACTGCGGAATGTGTGCGCCACGTAACCCACCAAGCGGTGACCGGCCCCATCTGGTGGGTTACGGCGCAACTGACTACGCATTCGCAGATAGCCCGTGGTCATGCGCCTAACCACCCTACGAGCTGCCCTGGCACAAACACCCTTCCCGCTTAACCCTCCCTCCGCCACGGCTAAAGCGCCCTATTACAGGCTACTGGCCGCTTCCTGACACAACTGCCCGGCCAGCATGCCCAGGGTCATCAAGGCGCGCTCGGCTTCGCGGTTCCACGGAATACCGCAATTGAGGCGGATG
>NZ_JAUYNP010000229.1 GCF_030696055.1 Pseudomonas sp.
GAAACAGCTGCTGCCCCAGGCTGCCTTCGAGGAAGGATGACTTGCGGTACAGGTTGCCGCCGGAAATGGCCGCCAGAAAGCTGCCGAACAGCCCGGTGGCCAGTTCGGCGGCAAACAGCACCGGCACCTCGCAGGTCGGCACTGGACGCGCGCCCAGACGGCTCACCGCCCGCTCGGCGGCGCGGCGGCCGATGCTGGCGGCGTCGGCCAGCAGCTCGCCCTGGCGGTTGACGTCGTACCAGTAGTCGCGCTGCATCTGCCCGCCATCTTCGGCGATCATCACGCAGCTCAGGCTGTGTCGGGTGCTGGCGTAGCCACTGACGAAGCCATGGCTATTGCCGTAGACCCGGCAACCCTGGTGAGTATTCAGCGTGGTGCCGTCGGCATTCTTGATCCGCGGGTCAAAGGCAAAGGCCGCCGCCTCGCAGCTCAGCGCCTGTTCTATGGCCTGCTCCGGGGTAATCGACCAGGCATGGTAAAGATCCAGCTGCGGCAGCTCACGGGCCATCAGCGCCGCATCGGCCAGCCCGGCGCACTCATCCTCGGAGGCATGCCGGGCTATGGCCAACGCCGCCGCCACCGTCTCGCGAATCGCCGCCTCACCGCTCGCCGAGGTGCTGGCCGAGCCCTTGCGCTGGCCGACATACAGGGTGATGCCAAAACCCTGGTCGCGATTGAACTCGACCGTTTCCACCTCCCGCTGGCGCACCGTGGTGGACAAGCCCTGCTCCACCGACACCGCCACTTCACAGGCGCTGGCACCCTGCTTGCGAGCCTCGGCGATAATCTGCTCGACCTGGGCCTGCAATTGCGGCACGGCCTGGGGGCCGACTATTTCTACTGCACTCATAAAAACTCCTAAGAACCCGTCCAGGGCCTACTGCGCTCGGTGATGCTGCGTTAAAAATGGCTTCGGAATGCTCATTTACAACCAGTAAACTCCGCTTCCTCAGCCATTTTTGCCTTGCCTGACCTTCGCTCGCTTACGCCCCTGAACAGATTCTACGCATTTAGAAGACTAGCTATGCGGCCCCATGGCCGAATGCTTACAGCTGGAAACTTGCTGCTATCATGTCGGCGTTTTCCATTGGACCGCCACCATGTCTGAATACCTTGACGACTTCTCCGGCGAGAAGAGCAAAACCCAGGTCAAACGCGAGCTGCATGCGCTGCAAGATCTGGGGCAACGCCTGACCACCCTGAAACCCGACCTGCTGAACAAGCTGCCACTGACCGACGAGCTTCGCCGCGCGCTCGCCGAGGCGCCGAAGCACACCGCCAATGCCGCGAAAAAACGCCATGTGCAGTTTATCGGGCGGTTGATGCGCGATCAGGACATCGAGGCCATCCTCAGCCTGCTCGACCAGCTGGATGCGTCTACTCGCCAGTACAACGAACGCTTTCATAACCTGGAGCGCTGGCGCGACCGCTTGCTCAACGGTAGCGACGCCACTCTGGAAGCCTTTGTGGTCGAATACCCCGAGGCCGACCGGCAGCACCTGCGCCAGCTGATTCGCCAGGGTCAGCACGAACTGGCGCAGAACAAGCCGCCCGCCGCCTCGCGCAAGATCTTCAAATATATCCGCGAGCTGGATGAAACTCAGCGCGGGCTGCGTTAATCCTGCCTTGATGGTGGGTTACGCCTTCGGCTAACCCACCCTAGGTCCGTTGCACAGATTGGGCGAAGCAGCACAAAGCCCAACCTACAGGTTGCCAGTCACCCACAGCACCAGCGGCACGAACCAGGCCAGCGTGACCATAAGACCGACCAGGCTTACCAACCCGTCATTCCAGCTACGCGGATCAATCCGCCCCAGCGAAAGCAGCCGCAACGACCAGTAGCCCTTGCCATACAACAACACTTCCACCAGGAAATAGAACAGAGCCTCCATCAAGCGCCAGTGCCGCCCACGGTAATCGCATCTATCTTCAGCGTCGGCTGGCCCACGCCCACCGGCACCGACTGGCCGTCCTTGCCACAAGTGCCCACTCCGCTGTCCAGAGCCAGGTCGTTGCCAACCATCGACACCCGGCTCATCGCCTCCGGACCGTTACCGATCAGGGTGGCACCCTTGACCGGCGCGGTGATCTTGCCGTCTTCGATCAGGTAGGCTTCGCTGGTGGAGAAGACGAACTTGCCGCTGGTGATGTCCACCTGACCGCCGCCCAGGTTGGCGCAGTAGATGCCCTTCTTCACCGAGCGGATGATTTCTTCCGGGTCGCTCTCGCCAGCCAACATATAGGTGTTGGTCATGCGCGGCATCGGCAGGTGGGCATAGGACTCGCGCCGACCGTTGCCGGTGCAGGCCACGCCCATCAGGCGCGCATTCAGCTTGTCCTGCATATAGCCCTTGAGCACGCCATTTTCGATCAGCGTGGTGCACTGGGTCTGGGTGCCTTCGTCGTCCATGCTCAGGGAGCCGCGCCGCTCGGCCAATGTGCCGTCATCGACTATGGTGCACAGGCTGGAGGCGACCTGCTCGCCCATGCGGCCACTGTAGGCCGAGCTGCCTTTGCGGTTGAAGTCACCTTCCAGGCCGTGGCCGACCGCCTCATGCAGCAGCACGCCGGACCAGCCGGCGCCCATCACCACCGGCATGCTGCCGGCTGGCGCGGGAATCGCATCCAGATTGACCAGGGCCTGGCGCAAGGCTTCCCGGGCGTAGCCCATGGCACGCTCTTCGTTGAGGCTGTCTTTTTCCAGGAAGTAGCGGTAATCGGTGCGCCCGCCGCCGCCGTGGCCGCCACGCTCGCGCCGACCGTTCTGCTCGACTATCACGCTGACATTGAAACGCACCAACGGGCGGATATCCGCGCCCAGGCTGCCATCGGTGGCGGCGACCAGGACCCGGTCCCAGACCCCGGCCAGACTCACGGTGACCTGCTTGATCCGCGGATCGAGAGCGCGAGTGGCGACATCGATACGCTTGAGCAACTCGACCTTCTCGGCCCGACCCAGCACATCCAGCGGGTTGTCTGGCGCATACAAGGAACTTACCAGCGGGCTGCTGAAGGCCTGTACCCGGCCACTCTGCCCGGCCCGGGCAATCGAACGGGCGGCGCGCGCCGCCTGGCTCAAGGCATCGGCGGTAATGGCATTGCTGTAGGCGAAACCGGTTTTCTCGCCGGACTGGGCACGCACGCCAACCCCCTGGTCGAGGTTGAAGCTGCCTTCCTTGACTATGCCATCCTCCAGCGCCCAGGTTTCCGAGACCTGGCTCTGGAAATACAGGTCGGCGGCATCGATGCCCGGGCCGGCCAACTCGGTCAAAATGCCGGGCAGCTGCTCGATGGTCAAACCGCCCGGGCCTAACAGGTGTTCACTGACGGACCACAACATCTCGCTCATAACGGCTTTATCTCGTTCATGGCTGCTTTATCTCGTTCATGACTGTTGCAAACCTGGCAGCCGCAGTTCGGCCGCTGCAAAAAATCTTTTATGCCGGGCGACCGGCATACGTCGACGAATAGCCGCCTGTTCGGCGCCATCGCGTTCGGCCAGCACCACGCCCTGGCCCTGCTCCTGTTCGCCCAGCACGCGGCCCCAGGGATCGATAATCGCCGAGTGCCCGAAGGTCTCGCGTCCGCCCGGATGATTGCCGCCCTGCCCGGCCGCCAGCACATAGCACTGGGTTTCGATGGCGCGGGCGCGGGTCAATACCTGCCAATGCGCCGCACCTGTGACCGCGGTAAAAGCCGCGGGCACGCTGATCAGCTCGGCACCGGCCTCGCGCAGGGCGCTATAGAGCTCGGCAAAGCGCAGGTCATAACACACGGTCAAACCCAGGCGCCCTACCGGGGTATCGGCCACCACCAGGTTTTCACCGAAGGCGAAATCGTCCGATTCGCGGTAACGGCCATGGCTGTCGCTGACGTCCACATCGAACAGGTGCAGCTTGTCATAACGCGCCACTCGCTGGCCGCTGTCATCGACCAACAGCGAGCAGGCGTGCGCCTTGGCCTCGGGCTGGCCATCCGGCGGCAGCGGCAGGGTGCCCGCGACTATCCATAGGCCCAGATCGCGAGCGGCTCGATAGAGCCAGGGCAGTATCGGCCCCTCGGCCAAGGCCTCGCGCCGGCCGATTTCGGCCAGGTCGCGGCGGCCCATGGCGGCGAAGTTTTCCGGCAGCACCGCCAGGCGCGCACCTTGCGCCGCGGCCTGCTCCAGCAGCGACCTGGCCTGGGCCAGATTGGCCAGCACATCGGCCTGGCTGACCATTTGAATTACCGCAAGACTCATGACCGGACGATCTCGAAGACGGCTGAACCCTCAGCTTACAAGCCATGGACCCGAACTGCACAGCAACACGCCCAAAGGCGCAACGATGGGCACACATAGTTACTGCGGTTTTTCAAACGGCTTGTCGAAGCTGATCTGCGGATCCTGCCAGGAACCCTTGACGTCGTACTGCACGCTGGCAAAACGCGCCACGCGATCACCCAGCAACTTATCGACGACAAACAGCGCCCCGCCAATGGCGGGAGCCCCGACTATCAAGGCCGCCAATGGCAGGTTGTTGCTGACCGGCAGGGTCACCAGCAGCTTGGCATTGACCTGTTCCAGGCGCATATCCAGGGTGCCGTCCAGCTGCAAATTGCTCGACGGCCCTTGCAGCGCGAGCGGTTCGCGGGTGACGAACACCCCGTCACTGGCGACCAGCAGCCCCTTGACCCGGTCATAGCTCAAGCCTTTGCCTAGCAGGTCGGAAAAGTCCAGGCGCAGGCGCCGGCCAATAGAGTTGAAGTTGAGCAGGCCGAACACCCGCAGCGCCGATGCCGGCCCCTGCACCTCGGAGAACTGCCCCTTGCGCAAGGCCACATCCATGCTGCCGGAGAAACGTTTGAGGGCGAACCAGGCGGGCGAGCCCGGCCAGTTACCGTCGACATCCAGGCGAAAGCTCGCGCTGCTGGCGGTCGGCGCATAGCCCCAGGCGATCAGCACACCGGCCAGATCCGCGCCCCCCAGACGACCCTTGAACCAGGTAGTGGCGGCCTCGGGAGTACCCTGCCAACCCGCCTGGCCGTCGATCTGCAGGCCTTTGAGATTGAGCTTGAGCTCACTGAACTGCACCCCCTCGGCATTCGGCCGGGCCTTGAGCGACCAGGCGCCCAATGGCTCGATGCCCTGATAGACGGTGGCGATACGCAGATCGATAGCCGGGATCTGCCGCGGATCGACACCGAGCAAGGGATCTGGCTTATCCGCCACCACCGCCGTGTCAACCTCGACCTTGGGCTCCGCCGCGGGCAGGCGCAGATACTCCAGATTCAGCGCTATGGGCGCGGCCTTGTCATCCGCCACCTCGATCTGGCCTTTGACCCGCTCGCTGTCGAGCTTGACCGCCCAGGCCTTGTCAGCCCGCTGCACGCCGACCGAAAGCGCATCCAGGCTGGTGCCGAAGCCGCTGAAGCGCTCGATCTGCAGCTGCGCATCCTTGAACAGCTGCTGAGCGTCGGCCTTGGGTAGCTGCGCATAAGGCTGCAACGTCGCCTGCCAGGCCGCCCAGTCCAACTCAGTCACGCGGCCGCGCAGGCGCACGCCCTGGCTCATCGGCAGGGTCGCCGCGCCATCGCCCAGGCGCAGCTCGCCACGCCCGGCACTGAACTGGCCGACGGGCGCGGCGAAGGCCAGACTGGCCAGCTCGGCATAATCCAGCCAGTAACGCCGCTCATTGCCACCCAGGCTCATGCGCCAACTGGCGGAACTTGTGCTGTCGGCGGTTTTGCCGAAGGGCGCCGGCAACTCGACGGCCAAGCCCTTGAGATCGGAGTCGACCCGCAGCTGACTGTCGAGACCGTCCAGGGTCAGACTCAGCTGGTACGGCAGGTTGCCGCTCAGCGGCAGCGGCTGGGTCACCCCCAGCCAGTTGCTCAGCTCGCTCACGGCTATCTGGCCATTGGCCTCGATGCGGCTGCGCGCGTGGCCTGCCGTCCCCTCGGCCAAGGCCTTGCCACGCACCGCATGGCCCAGCACCTGGGCACGGATATCCGGTGCGCTGAGGCCGCGGGCGGTGTGGTAGCGAAAGGCGCCCTGCAACTGGCTTAGCTGCAGCGTCGGGTTGGCCAACTTGAGCTGGGCGCCGTCGGTGGCGAAATCCACCACCACCTCGGGAGACAGGCCCTTGCGCAGCGGCAGATCCAGTTTGAGTTTGCCCGTCAGCGGACCCGCGCCGCTCCAGCCGGCGAAGAGTTCCGCCGTGCCGATCGGCGCCTGCTGCAGTATCTGCAAGGCATCGCCGACGCTGCTGCGCAACTCGCCAGTGAGCAGCAAGCGCGGCGGCTGGCCGGGCAACGCCGTGGCGATCAGGGCCTGGGCGTTGTGCACCCGACTATCGAGCAAACGCCCTTCGGCCAGCTCGACCCGTACCCCGCTGTCCTCGATAAACACAGTGCCGCGCCCTTCGCGCAGCGCCGGCCAGCCCGGCTGAAAGGCCAGTTCGGCCTGGTGCACGGCAAAGAACAGACTGAGGCTGCGCGCGCTATTCTCCGCGCCCTTGTTCAGCGAGCCCTGGTATTGGAAGAAACCTTCATCCACCGCGCCGGAGCGGATCGCGCTTTTCAGCCAGGCATCCAGCTCCGGGCTCATGCCCGGGGCCCGGCTCGGCAGGTATTTCTCGGTAAAGCGCGCGTCGCCCTGACGCATGCCCACGCGCAGGTCCATATAGTCTTCGGCGGCCGGGTCACGCTGCAAACGGATCAGGAAGTCGCCGGCAATCTTGCCCTCCTCGCCCACCACCTGCAGATAGGGGCTGCGCAGGGTGAACGCCTGCTCGTCCAACTGCCAGGTCAGCCGCGCCTTGGCCGTCTTGTAACGCCACGGCTGGGGGAACAGGGTGTCCAGGTGCAGGGCGAAATTTTCCGTGTCGAGGCGCAGCTCGCCCTGACCCAGGTCGCCGCTGATGCTGCCGCTGATGTTTTCCGCCGCGGGCGAGCCCAGGTAGGCGGCAAAGCCGATGCGCTCGAGGTTGGCGGCGAACTGCAGGCGCGTGCTGCCCTCGACCCGGGGCCGGTAGTCGAGCTGAATATTGCGCAACGCGCCCACGGGCTTGAGCTGCTTCAGCACGGCCAGGGCCTTCTCCGGCAGCGGCGCCAGCGCCGCCACCAGCGGCTGCAAGGGCGCCAGCTCCAGACGGTCGGCACTGAGCAGCCATTGTTCTTGCACAGTCGCGCTGTCCTGCTGCTGGGTCAGCGCCAGACGCGCCTCGCCCCAGCGCTGCTCGCCGCGACTGAATGCCAGGTCATCCAGCAGCAGCTGGAAGCCTTCCGCGCTGCGGGTGAAATAGGCATTCAGGCTCAGGTTGCTCAACGCCACCGGCTCACGCTTGCCATAGCCCGCCTTTAGCTGCGGCGCATGCAGACGACTGACCGCGCGCTGCACGCCGCCCTTGGCCCAGGACAGCCAGACCTCACCGCCGGCGCGGAACTGCTCGACACGCCAGTCGGCCAGCAGGCTGGCCGGCAACCAGGCGGCCCAGTCACTCTGCGGCAGGCTCAGGTACAGCTCGGCCTGGGCGTCTTGCCAGCGCTCGGCGCGCAGCCGGGTGCGCAACTGCAACGCCAGCGGCTGGCCATCCGGCAGCAGCAGGCGGCCGTCCAGACGCTGACGGGCAATGCCATTGCGCAGGGTCAGGTTGACGTAGGTCAGGGTTCTGGGTGGCTGCTCGTAAGCCTGCAGGGTCACCTGGCTGTTCAGCAGCGACAGGCGCTTGACCACCTGCAGCTGACGCAACACCTGGGTCAGGTCCAGGGGGGCGGCGCTGCGCCGTTGCGGCAGGCCTTTAAGCGTCCAAGCGCCCGCGGCATCCTGCTGCACGACCAGTTGCAGGCCGTCCAGCTCCAGGCGCGCCACCCGCAGCTGACGCGCCAACAGGCTGGCCAACACATCCGGCACCACCCGCACCTGATCCAACTGCAGCGCGCCCGGGCCTTCGCCCAGCAGCATATCGTGGGCGATCAACAGCGGCGCCAAGCCCTGCCAACGCCCTTCCAACGCGCCGATCTGCAGCGGCATGGCCAGCGCGGCGCGGGCCTTGTCTTCGGCCTCCAGGCGGTATTCGGCGACCAGCGGCACCAGCTCGCGGCCCAGGCTGACATACAGCGCCGCCAACACCAGGGCCAAGGCGCACGCGCCCAGGCCCCAACGCAGCAGAGTGGCAAACCAGCGAGCCAAGGCCTCCATTCAGTTCACGTCCGTTTCACTACTGGATAGATCAGAGCAAGACCACATCGTATTGCTCCTGGGAATACATGGTCTCGACCTGGAATTTGATGGTGCGTCCGATAAAGGCTTCCAGATCGGCGACATTGCCCGATTCTTCATCGAGCAGGCGATCGACCACCTTCTGGTTGGCCAGCACCCGGTAGCCTTCGGCCTGATAGGCACGGGCCTCGCGCAGGATCTCGCGGAAGATCTCGTAGCAGATGGTTTCCGCGGTCTTCAGCTTGCCGCGCCCCTGGCAGGCACTGCAGGGCTCGCACAGCACCTGCTCGATGCTTTCGCGGGTGCGCTTGCGGGTCATCTGCACCAGGCCCAGTTCGGTGATGCCGATGATATTGGTCTTGGCGTGATCGCGTTCCAGCTGCTTCTCCAGGGTGCGCAGCACCTGGCGCTGATGTTCCTCATCTTCCATGTCGATAAAATCGATGATGATGATGCCGCCCAGGTTGCGCAGGCGCAGCTGCCGGGCAATGGCCGTGGCCGCTTCCAGGTTGGTCTTGAAGATGGTCTCTTCCAGGGTGCGATGGCCGACGAAGGCCCCGGTGTTGACGTCTATGGTGCTCATCGCCTCGGCCGGGTCGATGATCAGGTAGCCGCCGGACTTGAGCGGTACCTTGCGCTCAAGGGCGCGCTGGATCTCGTCCTCGACGCCGTACAGGTCGAAGATCGGCCGTTCCCCCGGGTAATGCTCGAGGCGATCGGCAATCTCCGGCATCAGCTCATCGACGAACTGGGTGATCTTCTGGAAGGTCTCCCGGGAGTCGACGCGGATCTTCTCGATCTTCGGGTTGACCAGGTCGCGCAGGGTGCGCAGCGCCAGGCTGAGGTCTTCGTAGATCACCAGCGGCGTCGGCCCGACTTTCATCTGGGTGGCGATCTGCTCCCACAGGCGGCGCAGGTAGCGGATATCGGCGAGAATTTCATCGGCGCCGGCGCCGTCGGCGGCGGTGCGCAGGATAAAGCCGCCGGACTCCTCGATGCCTTCGGCGGCCACGCAATCGGCCACCACCTGCTTGAGGCGTTCGCGCTCAGCCTCGTCCTCAATCTTCAGCGAGATGCCGACGTGAGCGGTACGCGGCATATACACCAGGTAGCGCGAGGGAATCGACAGCTGGGTGGTCAGGCGCGCGCCCTTGCTGCCGATCGGGTCCTTGGTCACCTGCACCACCAGGCTCTGGCCTTCATGCACCAGGGCACTGATGCTTTCCACCGCCGGACCCTCACGGCTGGAGATTTCCGCGGCGTGGATAAAGGCCGCGCGCTCCAGGCCGATGTCGACGAAGGCCGCCTGCATGCCGGGCAGCACCCGCACCACCTTGCCCTTGTAGATATTGCCGACTATGCCGCGCTTCTGCGTGCGTTCGACATGCACTTCCTGCAGCACGCCGTTTTCCACCAGCGCCACGCGCGATTCCATCGGCGTGATATTGATCAGAATTTCTTCGCTCATGCGCTTATCTCTTCTGAGAAGGTGCTTACAAATTACTGCGCTCGCCCATTCTGCGTTGAAATCAGCCTCAAAATGCTCATGTACGACTGTACACTCCGCTTTTTCGGCTGGTTTACGCGCTGGCGCTTGTCCTTCGGACCAGCCTACGGCTGTTACTCCCGTTGGTCGTTGCGCCTTGCCTGGCCATCGCTCGCTACTTTTGTAAACACCTTCTTGATCAAGCTGAAAGCCCAGGGACTGCTGGCTGTAAGGCCGTCACTCACCCGCGACCCGCAACCTCTTGACTGTCAGCCGGCAACGACTGCCAGCACGGAATAGCAAATTCTGCGAGCAGCTCGGCAGTTTCGCACAGGGGCAAACCCACCACCGCCGAATAACTGCCCTGCAACTGGCTGACGAATACCGCCGCCAGGCCTTGAATAGCATAACTGCCGGCCTTGTCCTGGGGTTCGCCGCTGGCCCAGTAGGCGGCAATTTCGGCCGGCTGCAGCTGACGAAAGCTTACCTGACTGCTGACCACCCGGGCCGCGACCCGCGTCTCGCTGGCCAGGGCCACTGCCGTCAGCACCTGATGAGTGCGCCCCGACAGGGCCGTCAGGGTCGCCATGGCCTCGGCGGCATCGGCCGGCTTGCCGAGAATCCGCCCGTCCAGCACCACGGCGGTATCGGCCCCCAGCACCACGGCATCCCGCGGAGAAGCCAAAGCAGCCAAGCCGACCTGCGCCTTGACCCGTGCCAGACGCTCTACATAGGCGACTGGCGACTCATCTGGCAATGGATTTTCATCGATGGGGACGACATGCGTGAGAAAGGGCACACCGATTTGCGTCAAGAGTTCACGCCGACGCGGCGACTCGGACGCCAAATAGAGCTTGGCCATGCAGACTTCTCCCTGTCGGATAAGCGCAAGGCCCGCAGGCCTTGCTTAATTGACGCCGAGGCGCTGCTGCAGCCCGCGCAGGATCATGCAGATCCAGGGCCACAGCAACGCACTGACCAGCGCCGGCAAGACAAACGCCAAGGTCGGCGGACGGCTGCCGCTCAAGGCATTCAGCCACAGCTGCACCAACTGGGCCAGGCCGAACACCACCAACAGCACGCTACTCTGTTGCCACATGGGAAACATGCGCAGGCGCTGATGCAGGGTCAGCACCAGAAAGGTGATCAGGGTCAGCATCAGGGCATTCTGGCCGAGCAACGAGCCATTCAGAACATCGGCCAGCAAGCCCAGGCCCCAGGCCGTGGTCATGCCCACGCGATGGGGCAAGGCCAGCACCCAGAAGGTCAGAAACAGCGCCAGCCAGAGCGGGCGTCCCACCTCCATAAACCTCGGCATGCTCGACACGCTGAGCAGCAAGGCCAAGCCCAGGGTCAACCAGACCACCCAGATATTGCTCGCACGCACGGCCATTAGTGTGCAGCCTCCGGTTGAGGGATTGGCGCGGGCGATGGCGCCGGGGGCGGAGCGACTGCCGGGGTCCCGGCCTGCTGCAGAATCTCCCGATCCAGGGCTTCCTGCGCCTCGGCCGAATCGCTGGCGCGCTGTTCCGGGGTGCGCGGGTCGGTAAACACCAGCAGCATATAGCGGCTGCGATTGAGGCTGGCGGTCGGCATGGCGCGCACTATGGCAAAGGGTTGCCCGGAGTCGTGAATCACCTCGGTGACAGTGGCCACCGGATAGCCCGCGGGGAAACGCTGACCCAAACCTGAGCTGACCAGTAAGTCGCCTTCCTTGATATCCGCGGTGTCGGCCACATGGCGCAACTCCAGGCGCTCCGGATTACCGGTGCCGCTGGCGATGGCGCGCAAGCCGTTGCGGTTGACCTGGATCGGAATGCTGTGGGTGGTGTCGGTGAGCAGCAGCACTCGCGAGCTGTACGGCATCACTTCGACCACCTGGCCCATCAGGCCGCGGGCATCCAGCACCGGCTGGCCCAGCACCACGCCGTCTTTGGCGCCCTTGTCGATCAGGATACGGTGGGTAAAGGGGTTGGGATCGATGCCGATCAACTCGGTGGCCAGCACCTCGTCATCCACCAGGGCGGCGGAGTTGAGCAGTTCACGCAGGCGCACGTTCTGCTCGGTGAGCGCGGCGAGCTTCTGCAAGCGGCGTTGCATCATCAACTGCTCGGCCTTGAGCTTTTCGTTCTCGGCGGCCAACTCGCTGCGCGAACTCAGGCCCTGGGTCGCCCCTTCCCACAAACGCACCGGCAAACGCCCGACCCAGTAGACCGGCTCGACTATCAGGCCCAGCTGGGCCCGCAGCGGTTGCAGCAGGGCAAAGCGGGCATCCACCACCATCAGCGCAACCGATAGCACGGCGAACACCAGCAGGCGCACCCCGAGCGAAGGACCTTTGGCAAATAGCGGTTTGATGGCGAGCTCCTCGTAGCCACACGCTTCAAGCTGCCAGCGACAAGCTAAAACGGGGCCGGCTGTTATCCAACTTGCGGCTTATAGCTTGTCGCTTATGGCTCACTCGCTGGACAGCAGGTCCATGGTGTGACGATCCATCATCTCCAGGGCCTTGCCGCCACCACGGGCCACGCAGGTCAGCGGGTCTTCGGCAACTATCACCGGCAGACCGGTTTCCTGGGCCAGCAGCTTGTCCAGGTCGCGCAGCAGCGCGCCACCACCGGTCAGCACCAGGCCGCGCTCGGCGATATCGGAGGCCAATTCCGGCGGCGACTGCTCCAGGGCGCTTTTCACCGCCTGGACTATGGTTGCCAGGGATTCCTGCAGGGCCTCCAGCACTTCGTTGGAATTCAGGGTGAAACTGCGCGGCACGCCTTCGGCCAGGTTACGGCCGCGTACATCGACTTCGCGCAGCTCGCCACCGGCGTAAGCCGTGCCGATTTCCTGCTTGATCCGCTCGGCGGTGGATTCGCCGATCAGCGAACCGTAGTTGCGGCGCACGTAGGTGATGATGGCTTCGTCGAAGCGGTCGCCGCCGACCCGTACGGATTCGGCGTAGACCACACCATTGAGGGAGATCAGCGCGATTTCCGTGGTGCCGCCGCCGATATCCACGACCATAGAACCGCGGGCTTCTTCCACCGGCAGGCCGGCACCTATGGCGGCAGCCATCGGTTCTTCGATCAGGAATACTTCGCGGGCACCGGCGCCGAGGGCCGATTCACGGATGGCGCGACGCTCCACCTGGGTGGATTTGCACGGCACGCAGATCAGCACGCGCGGAGAAGGCTGCAGAAAGCTGTTTTCGTGCACTTTGTTGATGAAGTACTGCAGCATCTTCTCGCAGACGCTGAAGTCGGCGATCACGCCGTCTTTCATCGGGCGGATGGCGGCGATATTGCCGGGAGTACGACCGAGCATGCGCTTGGCCTCGGTACCGACGGCCACCACGCTCTTCTGGTTGCCGTGGGTACGGATGGCGACGACAGACGGCTCGTTTAGCACGATGCCGCGTTCGCGAACATAAATCAGGGTATTGGCAGTGCCCAGATCGATCGACAGATCACTGGAAAACATGCCACGCAGTTTTTTGAACATGGGATAAAGGACCCTAGGCAACGCGTGGGTAAAGGCAACGCGCGGGTAACGCGCAGGTAAAAAGTGCGGCAAACTCTAACAACGACAGGGATTTTGAGCAAGGCACCAATATGTTAGATTGCCTGTTTTTCCGGGCTCTAAGGCCCATCATCGCGGCCTTTGACCGCCAGCTTCCACTATCTGTTCCCTGCGCATTTGCGCATGGCAACTCGTTCACATTTCCATAGGCGGCCCGCTAAGTCCGCCGCCTTATTTAGGGAGAAACCTGATGGCGCTTGAACGCTGCGAAGTGGAGAAGATCGCTCATCTGGCTCGACTGGGCCTGAATGAAGCCGATATTCCGAGTACCACCGAGACCCTCAACAACATTCTCGGCCTGATCGACCAGATGCAGGCGGTCAATACCGACGGCATCGAACCCCTGGCTCACCCGCTGGAAGCTACCCAGCGCCTGCGCTCCGACGTGGTCACCGAAGTCAATCAGCGCGAAGCCTACCAGGCTATAGCTCCGGCCGTGGAAAACGGTCTGTATCTGGTTCCGAAAGTCATCGAGTAAGGGAAACCGCCTAGCCATGCATCAATTGACCCTGGCCGAGATCGCCCGCGGACTCGCCGACAAGCAATTTTCTGCCGAAGAACTGACCCGCAGCCTGCTGGCGCGCATTCAGCAACTCGACCCGCAGCTCAACAGCTTTATTACTGTCACCGAAGCGCTGGCTCTCGAGCAGGCCAAGGCCGCCGACGCGCGCCGCGCCAATGGTGAGAGCGGCGCCCTGCTCGGCGCACCGATCGGCCACAAGGACCTGTTCTGCACCCAAGGTGTCCTGACCAGCTGCGGCTCGAAAATCCTCAGCGGTTTCCAGGCACCCTACGACGCCACCGTGGTCGAGCGGCTGAAGAACGCCGGCTCTGTGTGCCTGGGCAAGCTGAATATGGACGAGTTCGCCATGGGCTCGGCCAACGAATCCAGCCACTACGGCCCGGTAAAGAACCCCTGGGACCTGACCCGCGTACCGGGCGGCTCCAGCGGTGGCTCGGCGGCGGCCGTGGCCGCACGCCTGTTGCCGGCCGCCACCGGCACCGACACCGGCGGCTCGATCCGCCAGCCGGCGGCGCTGACCAACCTCACCGGGATCAAGCCG
>NZ_JAUYNP010000230.1 GCF_030696055.1 Pseudomonas sp.
TCGGCTGGCTGGTGGCGCCGCCGGCCGCGGTGCCGGAACTGGAGAAGCTGGCGCAGAACCTCTATATCAGCGCGCCGAGCATGGCCCAGCATGCCGCGCTGGCCTGCTTCCAGGCGCAGACCCTGGAAATCCTCGAACAGCGTCGCCATGAATTCGAACGTCGGCGTGACTACCTGCTGCCAGCCCTGCGCGAACTGGGCTTCAAGATCGCCGTGGAGCCAGAAGGCGCCTTCTATTTATATGCCGATATCAGTGCCTTCGGCGGCGATGCCTACGCCTTCTGCCAGCACTTTCTGGAAACCGAGCATGTGGCCTTCACCCCCGGCCTGGACTTCGGCCGCCATCTGGCCAGCCAGCATGTGCGCTTCGCCTACACCCAGGACTTGCCGCGTCTGCAGCAGGCGGTGGCACGCATCGCCCGCGGCCTGAAAAGCTGGCGCCCCGATGCGCTTTGAGCCGCTTCTGGAGCAGGGTCGGCTGCTGCGCCGCTACAAGCGTTTTCTCGCCGATATCGAGACCGCCAGCGGAGAGCAGCTGTGCATCCACTGCCCCAATACCGGCTCCATGCTTAATTGCATGAGTGAGGGCGCGCGGGTCTGGTTTAGTCGCAGCAATGACCCCAAGCGCAAACTGCCCGGTACCTGGGAAATCGGCGAGACGCCCCAGGGGCGCCTGGCGCTGATCAATACCGGGCGGGCCAATGCCCTAGTGGAAGAGGCGCTGCGCGCCGGGCTGATTGCCGAGTTGAACGGCTTCACCAGCCTCAAGCGCGAAGTGCCTTATGGTCAGGAACGCAGTCGCATCGACTTTCGCCTGGATTACCCGACCGGCCCGGCGTTCGTCGAAGTTAAGAGCGTCACCCTGGGGTTCGCCGACAGCCGCGTCGCCGCCTTTCCCGATGCGCGCACCGAACGCGGCAGCAAGCACCTGCGCGAACTGGCCAATCTGGCCCGGGATGGTGTGCGGGCGGTGCAGCTGTATTGCGTGAACTTGACTGACATTGATGCGGTGCGCCCGGCCGAGGAAATCGACCCGGCCTATGCCGCGGCCCTGCGCGAGGCGGTGAG
>NZ_JAUYNP010000235.1 GCF_030696055.1 Pseudomonas sp.
CAATGTGTTCTTGCGCTATTTCCCGGAAAAGCTGCAAGGCCCCATCGACCGTTACCAGCACGAAACCCGTCGCCTCTATGAGGTGCTCAATCGCCGCCTGGGCGAGGCCGAATACCTGGCCGATGCTTACAGCATTGCCGATATCGCCACCTATCCCTGGGTGCGGGCGCACGACTGGGCGGGTGTTTCCGTCGAGGGGCTGGAGCATCTGCAGCGCTGGATGGCCGCACTCAATGAGCGCCCCGCGGTGCAGCGCGGTTTGCTGGTGCCGCGCCGCGAAGAGGACGGCGATCAACTGATCAAAGCCGCCCAGTCGATGCTGATGCAATGAGTCCGGCGCTGCGTTGTGTGCTTGGGCTGGCGCTGCTGTGGGCGAACGCTGCGGGCTGGGCGGCGGATATCGCCGGCAGTCGGGACCTGGACGTGCTGCCACGTTTTGCCGGCAGCCAGATTGTTCGTTTCAAGGAAGTCGCCGCGCAGGAGCGCATCTACCCGCAAGGGTCGATCCGCCGCATCAGTGACAAATTGCGCTACGAGCGCGAAGTGGTGGCCCAGGGGCAGTTGACCGCGCTGACCTACGAATTGCCGCGCAGCCATTCCGCCGAGGAAGTGTTCGCCGCGGCCCGCGAGGCCTTGCAGGCCCAGGCCGCCGAATTGCTGTACTGGTGCGTGGGCCGCGAGTGCGGCTCCAGCAACCTGTGGGCCAATGCGGTATTTGCCAATGCCACCCTGTATGGCCCCGATGAGCAGCAAGCCTATGCGTTGCTGCGCCTGGCCGCGCCGGGGCAAGACAGCCTGCTGGCGCTCTACAGCATCACCCGGGGCAGCAAACGGGCCTACCTGCATGCCGAACTGCTGCAGGCCAGTGCCCCCCTGGGCGAAATCCTGCCGACGCCCGCCACCTTGCAGCGGCAATTGAAAAGCAGCGGTGCGTTACGCCTGGCCCAGCTGGGCGAACCGAGCGAGGCCTGGGTGGCGCTGCTGGCGCGCAGCCTGAATCAGGACAGCACAATGCGCGTGAGCCTGGGTGGGGCGCACGCCGAAGCCTGGCGCGAGGCCTTGATCGCGCAGCGGGTGCGGGCGGCCAGGTTGGAGTTGGGCGCGCCGACTGGCAGCGGTCTGCGGATCGAGGTGCTGCGCTAGGGGCATGGGCGGCATGTTGCCGAAGCAATCTCTGTGGCTCTGGGCTTAGGCGCAGAGCCGTTTTTCTTGGTGTTTGGAGCTGTGTGCATGGCTACTAATGATCGCTTGCTGGTGCAGATTCTGCTGCTTGGCTTGCTGGGCGCGAGCCTGTGGGTGTTGGCGCCTTTTTGGTCGGCGCTGTTCTGGGCCGCGGTGCTGTCGTTCGCCAGCTGGCCGGTGATGCGCGTCTTGACCCGCCGCCTGGGTGGCCGGGAAGCCTTGGCCGCAGGCCTGCTGACCCTGACCTGGACAGTGGTGGTGGCCGTACCCCTGGTGGTATTGGGTTTCAACCTGGCCGACCACATCAAGGATATGACCACCTTGCTCAAGGATTTCCAGGTCGAAGGCCTGCCGCCGCCCCCCGTCTGGCTGGCTGGCGTGCCCCTGATCGGCGAACGTTTGCTGGGCTTCTGGCAAACCATAGATCAGCAAGGCGCGGCGTTCTTCGCCGCCGTGCGGCCCTATCTCGGTCAAGTCGGTAACTGGCTGCTGGCGCGCAGCGCGCAGATAGGTGGCGGCGTGCTGGAGTTGGCCCTGAGCCTGATTCTGGTGTTCTTCTTCTACCGCGACGGGCCGCGCCTGGCGGCCTTTGCCCATAGTCTGTTGCAGCGCCTGATCGGCGAGCGCGCCGAACACTACCTGGAGTTGATCGCCGGCACCGTGCAGCGGGTGGTCAACGGGGTGATAGGCACCGCCGCCGCCCAGGCGCTCCTGGCCTGGATCGGCTTTATGATCGCCGGCATACCGGGCGCGCTGTTTCTCGGCCTGCTTACCTTCGCCGCCAGCCTGGTCATGGTGCCCCCCCTGGTCTGGGGGCCCGCCGTGGCCTGGTTGGTGTGGCAGGGCGAGGTGGGCATGGCGATCTTCCTCGGCATCTGGGGGCTGTTCGTGATCAGCGGCGTGGACAATATCCTCAAGCCCTACCTGATCAGTCGCGGCGGCAACCTGCCGTTGATCGTGGTGTTGTTCGGGGTATTCGGTGGCATTCTGGCCTTCGGCTTTTTGGGCCTGTTCCTCGGCCCGACCCTGCTGGCGGTGGCCTATAGCCTGCTCGGCGACTGGGTCGGCAGCGGGCCGGGGCAGGTTGTCCAGGTCGTGCCCGAGGCCGAGGAAAAGCAGCAGGGCTGAAATCCCTGTGCCTCAGCTGTAAGACTTAGCCTAGACGGACTTCACTAACGGCCAACCTATCCGCAGCAGCGGGTCGGTTGGCCGTTTTGCTTTAGGGGGGAGCCGCTGCTGGGCCCGGCCTTGGTCAATCTGCTGGCGCTCCATCTGGCCCTGGCCGACAATCTGCTCTTTGCCAAGACCGAGTAAGTTGCATGACCGATGCCGTACGCGCCGACGCCCCGCTGGATAAGCTGCCCAAGGCGGGGCGCGGCCGGCTGAAGGTCTTCCTCGGCGCGGCGCCTGGCGTGGGCAAGACCTTCGCCATGCTGCAGGCGGCGCAGGCGCAGTTGCGCCAGGGCGTCGACCTGCGCGCCGGTGTGGTGGAAACCCACGGTCGTGCGGAAACCGAGGCCTTGCTCGCCGGCCTGCCGCAGCAGCCCCTGCAACGCCTGGAGCAGCGTGGCGTGACGCTGCGCGAGATGGACCTGGACGGCATTCTCGCCCAGCCGCCCAAGCTGCTGCTGGTCGACGAACTGGCCCACAGCAACGCCCCCGGCAGCCGCCACGCCAAGCGCTGGCAGGATGTGCAGGAGCTGCTCGAGGCCGGCATCGATGTGTACAGCACGGTCAATGTGCAGCACCTGGAAAGCCTCAACGATCAGGTGCGCGATATCACCGGCGTGCGGGTGGGCGAAACCGTGCCGGATTGGGTACTGCAGGAGGCCGACGAAATCCTCCTGGTCGACCTGCCACCGCGCGAGCTGCTGGAGCGTTTGCGCGAGGGCAAGGTGTATGTGCCCGAGCAGGCGCGGGCGGCCATCGATGCCTTTTTCAGCCAGACCAACCTCACCGCCCTGCGCGAGCTGGCGATGCAGACCGCCGCCGCGCGGGTCGATGCCGACCTCAATCGGCGCTACCGCCTGCAAGGCCAGGAGGCCCCGGCAGTGCGCGGGCGCCTGCTGCTCGGTATAGACGGCGATGCCCAGGCCGAGCGCCTGGTGCGGCATGCTTGCCGAGTGGCCGAGCGGCGCCACTTGCCCTGGTCGGTGGTGCATGTGGATACCGGCGGCCAGCGCGACGAAGAGCGCCTGGGCAACCTGCAGGCGGCGCAGCAACTGGCCGAACGCCTGGGCGGTGAGGTGGTCAGCCTGCGTGGCGAAGCGGTGGCGCGGACCCTGATCGAGCATGCCCATGAACGTCGCGCCAGCCTGATTCTGGTCGGCCGCAGCCGTCAGCGCCTGCGCCGCCGTTGGCTGGGCCGCGGTCTGGCCGAGCGCCTGCTGGCGCAAGGCCAGGGCCTGGAGATCAGTGTGCTGGATAGCGAGGTCGACCAGGCGCCGGCCAGGCCTCGGGCAAGCCAGCCGCTGGCCTGGCGCGACTACCTGATGGCGCTGCTGGCAACCCTCGTCGCTGCCGCCATCGCCCTGGGCTTGGCGCGGTTACTGGAACTGCCGAATATTTCCCTGATCTTTCTCGCCGCGGTGCTGGTGGTGGCGGTGCGCAGTAGCCAGGGACCGGCGTTGGCCTGCGCCGGGCTGTCGTTCCTGGCCTACAACTTCCTGTTTATCCCGCCGACCCTGACCCTGAACATCCACCGCCAGGAAGATGTGCTGACCCTGCTGTTCTTCCTGCTGATGGCCGGCCTCACCGGCAACCTGGCGACTCGCCTGCGCCGTCAGCTGCAGGCCCTGCGCCAGACTCAGGCGGAAACCAGCGCGCTGCTCGAGCTGTCGCGCAAGCTGACCGCCGCCACCGACCGCCAGGCCGTATTGTCTGCGGCGTTGCAGCAGTTCGCCCCCTGGCATGGACTGGAGATCAGCCTGTTGGCGCGCAGCCACGACGGCGTGTGGAAGGTCGAAGCCGGCGTGCAGCGGCTGCTGACCGAGCAGGAGCGCGCCGCCGCCGATTGGGCCTGGCAGCATGGCCAGCCCGCGGGCCTCGGCACCGGCACCTTGCCGGGCGGGCGTTGGTGGTGGTGGCCGCTGTCCGGTGAAGCCGGCCCGCTGGCCCTGCTCGGGGTCAGCCCCAGGGACGGCGGGAGGCTGCCAGCGGAGCAACGCCGCTTGCTCGCCGCCCTCGGTCAACCGCTGGCCCAGGCCCTGGAGCGCGCGCAATTGGCCGAAGATCTGGAAGCGGCGCGCCTGCACGGGCAGACCGAGGAGTTGCGCAGCGCGCTGCTGGCCTCGGTGTCCCATGACCTGCGCACGCCGCTGACCGCCATGCGCGGCTCGATCGACAGCCTGCTGGCCATCGGCGAGCAGATCCCCCTGGCGGACCGCCGCGAACTGCTGGAGGGCACTCGCGATGAGGCCGAGCGCCTCGATCGCTATATCCAGAACCTGCTGGACATGACCCGCCTGGGCCACGGCGGCCTCAAGCTGACGCGCGACTGGGTGGCGCCGGCCGATATAGTCGCCAGCGCGCTGCAGCGCTTGCGTCAGGTGCTGGCGCCCTTGCGGGTCGAGACGCAGGTGCCGGACGAGTTGCCGCTGCTGTATGTGCATGCCGCCTTGATCGAACAGGCGCTGGTCAATGTGCTGGAAAACGCCGCACGCTTCTCGCCAGCCCAGGGCCGGCTGCGCCTGGCGATCGAGAGCGATAGGCAGGAGCTGCGCTTTAGTGTCAGCGACCAGGGGCCGGGTATTCCCGAGCACGAGCGGGCGAAGATTTTCGATATGTTCTACACGGCGGCCAGAGGGGATCGAGGCGGCCAGGGCACCGGCCTGGGCCTGGCGATCTGCCAGGGCATGCTGGGCGCCCATGGTGGGCGGGTCAGCGTCGGCGAGGGGCTGGATGGCCAGGGTGCCAGCCTGGTCCTGCATGTGCCGCTGCACCCGCAGCCGTTGTTGGAAGAAGAGTAGGGCTATGACCAGCAAGCCAAGCAGCATTCTGCTGATCGATGACGAAGCGCAGATTCGCAAGTTCCTGCGCATCAGCCTCAGTGCCCAGGGCTATCGGGTGCTTGAGGCGGGCACGGGCCAGGAGGGTTTGGCCCAGGCGGCACTGCACCAGCCTGACTTGCTGGTGCTCGATCTGGGCCTGCCGGATATGGACGGCCAGGCCGTGCTGCGCGAGCTGCGGGCCTGGTCGCCAATCCCGGTGCTGGTGCTGTCGGTGCGCGCCAGCGAGGGAGAAAAGGTCCTGGCCCTGGATGGCGGTGCCAACGACTACGTGAGCAAACCCTTCGGCATTCAGGAGTTCCTCGCCCGCGTGCGGGTGTTGCTGCGTCTGGCCGGTGGCGCCGAGCAGGCGGCTGCCAGCGTCGGCTGTGGGCCCTTGCAGGTGGATTTTGCCTACCGCCGGGTCAGCCTGGATGGCGTGGAAATAAGCCTGACGCGCAAGGAGTACGCGGTACTCGCGCAGCTGGCGCGGCATAGCGGTCGGGTGGTGACCCAGCAGCAACTGCTCAAGGATATCTGGGGCCCCAGCCACGGCGAGGACAGCCACTACCTGCGCGTAGTGGTCGGGCATTTACGCCAGAAACTCGGCGATGACCCCACCGCGCCGCGTTTTATCGTTACCGAGGCGGGTGTCGGCTATCGCTTACGCGACTCGGCCTGAGTCCTAGAACCTGTTTATGATCTGCTGCGCGTCGGCCATCCGGCGTTAAAAACAGCCTCGGAATGCTCATTTACAACTCGTAAACTGCGCTTCCTCGGCGTTTTGACCAGCCTTCGGCTGTTACTACGTAGCGCCTTGTCTGGCTTTAGCTCGCGAGATCGTAAACAGATTCTTAGAGATCGCCGCGCTCGTATTTGTCTAGCGTATCGCTGGCGATCTGCCGGCCGAGCATGATCAGCTCCGGGGCCTTGTAGAACTCGAAGAAGCGGCAGACCCGCTTGGGGATATTGATCAGGATGTCTGGCGGATAGCCGGCGATCTTGTATTGCGCCAGGGAGGTCTGCATCACCTCGAAACTCTGGTTGATCAGCTCCAGTAGGGACGCCGGGCCACTGAGGTCGGCCACCCGCGAGCCACTGGCGGATTTCGGTGCCGAGGCTTTGTCGCTGGCGCTGCGGCTGCTCTGTTGCCAGGGGTTTATGGTTTCGCCGCTCAACTGGCTGGCCTGGGATTCCAGTAACAGCAGCTCATCGTCATCGCCATTTATCCATTTGAAGTTGGGCAGGCGCGACCCCAGTGAGCTCATCAGCTGGTCGAGGCGGCCTTTCAAGGCGGGCGGGCGTTCGATCACCGGCAACTCGTAATGCCGCTGGTTGCTCGAGTTGAGGTTGACCGCGATGATCAAATCGCAGTGGCTGGACACCACCGGGATAATCGGCAGCGGGTTGAGCAGGCTGCCGTCGACCAGCATGCGTTTGCCCTGAATGACCGGGGTAAACAGGCTGGGAATCGCCGCCGAGGCGCGCATGGCCTGGTGCAGGCAGCCTTCCTGAAACCAGATCTCCTGCTGGTTGGTGAGGTCGGTGGCCACCGCGGTAAAGGGGATCGGCAGCTCTTCGATATTAATTTCGCCGACTATCTCGCGAATCTTGCCGAATACCTTCTCGCCGCGGATCGCGCCCAGGCGAAAGCTCACATCGAGCAGGCGCAGCACATCCAGATAATCCAGACTCTGGGTCCAGTCGCGGTATTCCTTGAGCTTGCCGGCGGCGTAGATGCCGCCGACCACCGCGCCCATGGAGCAGCCGGCGATGCAGGCGATGTCGTAACCGCGGGCTTCCAGCTCTTCGATGACGCCGATATGCGCATAGCCCCGCGCCCCCCCGGAACCCAATACCAGCGCTATGCGTTTACTCATCAGGCACCCCCAATCCATTATCCCTCGAACATACGCGCAGCATTGCCCGCCGCCAAGGCACGATTTGCAGGCCGTTGAGAAACTACTGCGCTCG
>NZ_JAUYNP010000242.1 GCF_030696055.1 Pseudomonas sp.
AGGCTTATCCCAGATAGCATTGCTGTTGAAGTCGCCCAGTACGATCACGTTGTCCTTGGCCAATTCGCTGCGGTGAATCTGCAGGTATTTCCACAGCTGTCCGATATAGGCGAACGCTTGCGAGTCACTGCCCGTGGTCCATACAGCAAGTACGGTCAGGCTGTTATTGACCGAAAACGGGAGGAAGTATTTCAAGTCATGGCTGTGCCAGGCATGTGAGGGGGCGGAGCTGGCGAGCCCGGATATGTTGTAAGCGCCAGACCAGGCGAGGGCGTCAATCCGATGATTGTTTTTCGGGAAAACACCGATGCCTTTGTTTTTTGAATTACCGATCCATAGGTAATTACCGGCCCACTTTCGGTACTGCTCATTGGAACGGGCCGGGTCTTCGCACTCTTGGATGACCAAGATATCGGCTTGCAGGGCATCTGCTTCGACCAGTTTGTTGCGCAGTGCGCCGTTACAGTTCCAGGTCACGATTCTCATTGGGCACCCGAGAGAGGTAGCGGCGTAGTCCGTAGGATGGGTTGAGCAACGCGATACCCATCATGGGGCGATGGGTATCGCTGCTGCGCACCTCAACCCATCCTACGGGATTGGCGTCGGCTTACTTCTTCAGCTGCTTGGCATTGGCAAACAGCGCCGCCATGCCGCCGCTGGCCGGCGCGGGTTTGTCCTGGCTGGAATGGCGTTCGCTGTGCGGCGCATTGCCGGCCGGCTTGCCGCCACGCGATTGCCCGCCGCGCGGGCCTTCGACCGGATCAAAGGGGGTGTCGCCCATGCGCATGCTCAGGGCGATGCGGTTACGCGGGATATCCACCTCCATCACCTTGACCTTGACCACGTCGCCGGCCTTGACCGCCTCGTGCGGGTCCTTGATAAATTTCTCCGACAGCGCCGAGATATGCACCAGACCGTCCTGATGCACGCCGATATCGACGAAGGCGCCGAAGTTGGTCACGTTGGTCACCACGCCTTCGAGGATCATGCCCAATTCGAGGTCCTTGAGGGTTTCCACCCCTTCCTGGAACTCGGCGGTCTTGAACTCGGGGCGCGGGTCGCGGCCGGGCTTCTCCAGCTCGCTCAAGATATCGCCGATGGTCACCAGGCCGAACTTGTCGTCGGTGAACTTCTTCGGATCGAGACGCTTGAGAAAGCCCGAGTCGCCGATCAGCGAGCGGATATCGCGGCCGGTATCCAAGGCGATGCGCTGCACCAGCGGGTAGGTTTCCGGGTGCACGGCCGAGGCGTCCAGCGGGTTGCTGCCGTTCATCACACGCAGGAAGCCGGCGGCCTGTTCGAAGGTCTTGTCGCCCAGGCGCGGCACCTTGAGCAGGTCGGCGCGGCTATTGAAGGCGCCGTTGGCGTCGCGGTGCGCGACTATATTCTGCGCCAGGGTCGCGTTCAGTCCGGAGATGCGCGCCAGCAGCGCGGCGGAGGCGGTGTTCACATCCACGCCGACGGCGTTTACGCAGTCCTCGACCACCGCATCCAGCGAGCGCGCCAGCTTGAGCTGCGACACGTCATGCTGATACTGGCCGACACCGATGGATTTCGGGTCGATCTTCACCAGCTCGGCCAGCGGGTCCTGCAGGCGGCGGGCGATGGACACGGCGCCGCGCAGCGACACGTCCATATCCGGGAATTCCTTGGCCGCCAGTTCCGAGGCCGAGTACACCGAGGCGCCGGCCTCGGAAACCATGACCTTGGTCAGCTTGAGGGCTGGCAGCTTTTTGATCAGGTCGGCGGCCAGCTTGTCGGTCTCGCGGCTGGCGGTGCCGTTGCCGATGGAAATCAGGTCCACCGCGTGCTTGGCGCACAGCTTGGCGAGGATCGCCAGGGTGCCATCCCAGTCGTTGCGCGGCGCATGGGGGTAGACCGTGGCGGTTTCCAGCACCTTGCCGGTGGCGTCGACCACCGCCACCTTGCAGCCGGTACGCAGGCCCGGGTCGAGGGCCAGGGTGGTGCGCGGACCGGCCGGGGCGGCCAGCAGCAGGTCGTGCAGGTTGCGCGCAAACACGTTGATCGCCTCGTCTTCGGCGGCTTCGCGCAGCTCGCCAAACAGGTCGGTTTCCAGGTGGGTGTAGAGCTTGACCTTCCAGGTCCAGCGCACCACTTCCCCCAGCCACTTGTCGGCGGCGCGGCCACGGGCGGAAATGCCGAAGCGCTCGCCGATCATGCCTTCGCAGGGGTGCATGCTGCCCGGCAGCTCGTCGCCGACTTTCAGGCTGGCGCTGAGCACGCCTTCGTTGCGCCCGCGGAAGATCGCCAGGGCGCGGTGCGATGGCGCGTTCTTGAGCTTTTCGTCGTGCTCGAAATAATCGCGGAACTTGGCCCCCTCGGTTTCCTTGCCGGCGATCACCCGGGCGCTGAGGATGGCGTTGTCCTTGAGGTAGCTGCGCAGGCCGGCCAGCAGGTTGGCGTCCTCGGCGAAGCGCTCCATGAGGATGTACTTGGCGCCTTCCAGCACGGCTTTGATATCGGCAAAGCCTTTATCGGCGTCGATAAAGCGCTCGGCTGCGGCTTCCGGAGTCAGGTTTGGGTCGTTGAACAGGGCGTCGGCCAGTTCGCCCAGGCCGGCTTCCAGGGCGATCTGGCCCTTGGTGCGGCGCTTCTGCTTAAACGGCAAGTACAAATCTTCCAGGCGGGTCTTGGTCTCGGCCAGGTTGATCTCGCGGGCAAGCGTGGGAGTCAGCTTGCCCTGTTCCTCGATGCTGGCGAGGATGCTGGCGCGGCGTTCGTCCAGCTCGCGCAGGTAGCGCAGGCGCTCTTCCAGGTTGCGCAGCTGGGTGTCATCCAGGCTACCGGTGACTTCCTTACGGTAGCGCGCGATAAACGGCACGGTGGAGCCTTCATCGAGCAGCGCCACGGCGGCGGCGACCTGTTGCGGGCGTACGCCCAGTTCTTCGGCGATGCGGTTGTTGATGCTGAGCATATACAAGGCTACCCACACGGAAACGAAAAACCAGCCACGCAGACCACGGGCCAGACACGAAAGCCGCGCATTATAAACACTGCCCGGTACCGCGCCGGGAACCGCTGGGGAAAAATCTGCTAACAATGGGCTGCACGCCCGTCGGCGCGGCTGGGCCATAATGCCGGCGTTGGAGACTGCCAGCGCCGTTCCGGGTGCGGCAGATTCTTGGTCAAGGAGCCCGGCATGAGCGGCACTGCACTTCCCGTTGAAGGCGACAAAATCCTCATCGTCGATGACGATGCCCGTCTGCGGCGCCTGCTCGAGCGCTTCTTCGAGGAACAGGGCTACCGCGTGCGCGCGGTGGAAAACGTCGAGCAGATGGACCGCCTGCTGGGGCGCGAGCTGTTCAATCTGGTGGTACTCGACCTGATGCTGCCGGGCGAGGATGGCCTGTCCGCCTGCCGTCGCCTGCGCGAGGCGAACAACCAGGTGCCGATCATCATGCTCACCGCCAAGGGTGACGAGGCCAGCCGCATCCAGGGTCTGGAGCTGGGCGCCGACGACTACCTGGCCAAGCCGTTCAACCCGCGCGAACTGCTGGCGCGGATCAAGGCCGTGCTGCGCCGCCAGACGCCTGCGGTGCCGGGGGCGCCGGGCAGCGAGGACGCAAGCGTCAGTTTCGGCGAGTACGAATTGTTCCTCGGCACCCGCGAGCTGAAGAGGGGCGAGGAGGTGCAGATGCTCACCACCGGCGAGTTCGCCGTGCTCAAGGCCCTGGTGCAGCACGCCCGCGAGCCGCTGACCCGGGACAAACTGATGAACCTGGCCCGCGGCCGCGAGTGGGACGCCCTGGAGCGCTCCATCGACGTGCAGATCTCGCGGCTACGCCGGCTGATCGAGCCGGACCCGTCCAAGCCGCGCTATATCCAGACGGTCTGGGGCGTGGGCTATGTGTTTGTGCCGGATGGCAACAAGTGAGCACGCAATGATCCACCGTAGGAGCGGGCCATGCCCGCGATCCGCAGTCCATTCGCGGGCATGGCCCGCTCCTACGAGCAGTCCGTGTAAGTGCCTATGAAAACCCCGCTCTGGTTCCCGCAAAGCTTCTTCGCCCGCACCTTGTGGCTGGTGCTGATCGTGGTGCTGTTCTCCAAGGCGCTGACCCTGGTTTATCTAATGATGAACGAGGACGTGCTGGTGGACCGCCAGTACAGCCACGGCGCGGCCCTGACCCTGCGCGCCTATTGGGCGGCCGACCCGCAGGACCGCGCCATCATCGCCGAGGCCGCCGGGCTGCAACGGGTGCCCTACGACCAGGTGCCGACCAGCGAACAGCACTGGCCCTACAGCGAGATCTTCCAGCGCCAGATGCAGACCGAGCTGGGCCCGCAGACCGAGGTGCGGGTGCGCGTCAAGAGCCCGCCGGCGCTCTGGGTGCATGCGCCGACCCTGGGTGCCGACTGGCTGCGCGTGCCGCTGTACCCGCATCCACTGCGTGGCCAGCGGATCTGGGGGGTGCTGGGCTGGTTCCTGGCCATCGGCCTGCTGTCCACCGCGGCCGCCTGGATCTTCGTGCGTCAGCTCAATGCGCCCTTGAACCGCCTGGTATTTGCCGTGCGCCAGGTCGGCAAGGGCCGTAGCGTGCGCCTGCCGATCAGCGATACGCCGAGCGAGATGACCGAGGTCTACCGCGCCTTCAACCAGATGGCCGAGGACGTCGAGCAGGCGGCCCGCGAGCGCGAGCTGATGCTGGCCGGGGTGTCCCATGACCTGCGCACGCCGCTGACGCGCCTGCGCCTGTCCATGGAATTCCTCCACAGCGATTCCGAGCTGACCGAGGACATGGTCCGCGATATCGAGGACATGGACGCCATTCTCGACCAGTTCCTCGCCTTTATCCGCGATGGCCGCGACGAGCCGGTGGAACAGCTCGATCTGCTCGAGCTGATCCGCGAAGTGGTGGCGCCCTATAACCAGAAGACCCAGGTGGTGCGCCTGTGCCTGGAGGCGGTGCCGGTTTGCGCACTGCGGCGGGTGTCGATCAAGCGCCTGCTGGTCAACCTGATCGAGAACGCCCTGCGCTACGGCGGCAATGCGGTGGAGGTGGCGGTTTCGCTGTCCGGCGATTGCAGTGCGCCCTATGTGGTGCTCAGCGTGTTGGATCGCGGTGCCGGCATCGACCCGGCTGAGCTGGACAGCATCTTCAACCCCTTTATTCGCGGTGACCGCGCCCGCGGCGGTCAGGGCGCCGGTCTGGGCCTGGCCATAGTCAAACGCATCGCCGCCCTGCACGGCGGCAGCGTGGAACTGCGCAACCGCTCCGGGGGTGGCCTGGAAGCCCGGGTCTGCCTGCCCTTGGGCCTGCTGCTGCCGCGCGACGCGGTGTAGGTTGGGCTGAGCGGCGCGAAGCCCAACAAGTCAAGGTATGAATGGGCGGCAAGGGTGCGCCTGAATCATCACCGTTGGGCTTCGTCGCTGCGCGCTTCAGCCCAACCTACGCGCTGCCGTGTAATAAAACCGGGCCTGAACGCTACGCCGCGCTGAACTATGCTCAGTAGCGTTATGACATGAGGTCAGCATGCCTGCAGTTCCCAATCGCTTGCCGACATGGACCTGGTGGCTGCCGCTGCCACTGTTCCATCTGGCCACCTGGTTCTCTCTGGCTACCCAGTTCAGCGCAGGGGCGGCGCTCTGGCATCTGCCCTTTGCCCTGGGCCTGGTGCTGACGCTGTGGTGGGGACCGCGGGTGCTGCCGCTGCTCTATCTCAACTCGATGCTGAGCATCCCGCTGTGGGGCCTGGATTGGCGCTGGGCCCCGCTCTATGCCATGCCCGAGACCCTGGGCGTGGCGCTGGCCTGGTGGCTGTGCCGGCTGCGCCCGGTCGATCCGGCCTTGCCCTACCTGCGTCACTTGCTGCGTTTTATCCTGTACGGCGTGCTGCTGCCGGCCGTGCCCGTGGCGCTGGGCGTGCAACTCAACCTGTGGCTGACCGGCCACCTGCCATGGTCCAGCCTGCCGGCCGCCAGCCTGACCCTGTGGCTGGCCGATAGCCTGGTGGCCTTGGCCGTCGCCGTTCCGCTGCTGACCTACCTGAGCCCCTGGCTGCAGCGGCGCGGCTGGCTGAATTCGGCACAGGCCAAGCAGCGCGAGCCGATACCGGCGGCCTTGCGCCAGTGGCCGCCCTGGCCGTTGCTGCTGTTACTGCCGTTGGGCCTGCCCTGGCTGCTCGAGTCGCTGCCCCTGAGCCTGAATCTGCCGCTGATCGGTGTGCTGATGCTGGCCCTGGCGCTGGTCTGGGGCTTTACCGGGGCCGTCTATGGCGCGGCCTTGAGCGTCCTGCTGATGCTGCTGTTGCCGTTGCTGCGCGGTTTGACCGGCGCCACTGTGTGGCTCGACCCGCAGCGCCTGGAGCTGCACATCGGCGTGCTGCTGTTTATGCTGGCCAGCCTGCTGGTGGGGCGCAGCCTGAGCGATTTGCGCCAGTCACTGGCCCGCCACGCGCAGATCCAGCAGCAGCTGGCCTTGGCCAACCTGGCGCTGCAGGCCAGCCCGCTGGGGGTGATCATCGCCGATGCGCGGCAGGCGGACCTGCCGCTGATCTACTGCAACCCGGCGTTCGAGCGCATCACCGGCTACAGCCGCGAGGAAAGCCTGGGGCATAGCTGGAACTTCCTGCTCGGCGCGGACCAGCAGCAGCAGGCCCTCAACCGCCTGCAGCAGGCCGTGCGCGAGGGCGTGGCCTGCGATGTGGTGCTGCGCCATTACCGCAAGGACGGCCAGCAGTTCTGGAATGAATTTATCCTCGCGCCGATGCGCGACGAGCAGGGCATCAGCCACTTCGTCGCCCTGCAGCAGGATGTCAGCGCCCGCGAGCAGATGGTCGCCCAGGTGCGCAGCCAGCGCGAGGAACTGCTCAGGCAGAGTCATCTGTTCAGCCAGACCGAGCACATCGCCAACCTGGGCGGTTGGGTGCTGAATCTGCCGGGGCAGGGTATGGACTGGAGTGCCGGCTGTTTCCGCATCTACGAGCTGGACCCGAAGCGCGGCGCGCCCAGCCTGAACGAGGCGTTGAATTATCTGGATGCCGCGGGCCGGCAGCTGGCCGAGCATACCCTGCAGCAAGTGGTCGACGGCCTCGAGCAGTTCGATATCGAAGTGCGCCTGCTCACCGCCAAGGGCAAGAGCCGCTGGGTGCGCATCCGTGGCGTCGCCGAGCGCGATGGCCGCGAGCTGGTGCGGATCTATGGCGCCTTGCAGGACATCAGCGCGCGCAAGTATGCCGAGCAGCAGTTGCGCGAACGCGACGAGCGCCTGCGCCTGTTCTTCGAGGCGCCGCTGATCGGCATGGCCCTGACCAGCCCCAACTTCGAATGGGAGGAGGCCAACCTCAAGCTGTGCAGCATTCTCGGGCGCAGCCTCAAGCAGTTGCAGGACTGCAGTTGGACCAGTATTTCCCTGGCCGAAGACCTCGCGGCCGAGCGTCCGCTGCTCGAACAGGTACTGGCCGGCGCACGCGAAGGCTATGAGCTGGAACGCCGCTTCCTGCGCCCGGACCACAGCCTGGTGCATGCGCGCCTGAGCCTGCGCGCGGTGCGGCATGCCACCGGGCGGGTGCGCATGTTCCTGCTGCTGGTCGAGGACATCAGCGATCGCCTCGAAGCCGAGGCGCGCTACCGCACCATGATCGAGCATGCGCCGGAAGCCATAGTGCTGTTCAATCCCGCGCAGGGCATGGTGGATTTCAATGAGAATGCCCTGCGCCTGTTCAAGTGTTCGCGCGAGCAATTGCGCGGCAAGACGGTGCTGGAATTGAGCCCGCCGCGCCAGGCCGATGGGCGCAGCTCGGATGAGTGCGGCAAGGTCTATCTGAGACGCGCGATTGCCGGCGAGGCGCCGGTGTTCGAGTGGCTGCACCGCGACAGCGGCGGTCGGCAGATCCCCTGTGAGGTGCGCCTGGTGCGCATGCCCGGCGAGCCGCTGCTGATTCGCGGCAGCGTCACCGATATCTCCGAACGCCAGCGTTATCAGCGTGAAATCGAGCGCCTGGCCTTTAGCGACGAACTCACCGGGCTGCCCAATCGACGCCTGCTGCTCGACCGCCTGCAGCATGCGATGGACCGCGAACTGCGCGAGAACACATTGGGCGCCTTGCTGTTTATCGACCTGGACCACTTCAAGACGGTCAACGACAGCCTCGGCCATCTGGTCGGCGACGGCCTGCTGCGCGAGGTGACGGCCCGCCTGGCCGGCAGCCTGCGCACCGAAGACACCCTGGCGCGGATGGGCGGCGACGAGTTCGTGGTGCTGCTCGAAGGGCTCGACAGCAGCCCCCAGGTGGCGGCCGAGCATGCCGCCGCGGCGGCGGAAAAACTTCTCAGGAGCCTGAATGGCAGCTGCTGGATCGATGGCCACGAGCTGTCGATCAGCGCCAGCATCGGCATCGCCCTGCATCCCTTCGGCGCCCAGGTCGCCGCCGATGTGCTCAAGCAGGCGGATACCGCCATGTACCGGGCCAAACAGGGTGGGCGCAATGCCCTGCATTTCTTCGCCCCGGAGATGCAGGCGGCCATCGACCAGCGCCTGCAGCTGCAGAGCGAACTGCGCCAGGCCGTGGCGCGTGATCAGCTGCACCTGGTGTTCCAGCCGCAGTTGGCGTTGGCCACCGGCCTGGTGGCCGGGGCCGAGGTGCTGTTGCGTTGGCGGCATCCGGAGCGCGGCGAAATCATGCCCGGCGACTTTATCCCCCTGGCCGAAGAAACCGGCTTGATCGAGGAACTGGGCGCCTGGGTGCTGGAGCAGGCCTGCAGCCACCTGGCGAGTTGGCTGCCGCGCTGGCCGCAGATGGTGCTGGCGGTCAACCTGAGCCCGCGGGAACTGCGCCAGGCCGGCTGCGTGGCGCGCATCCGTGACTGCCTGCAGCGACATCGGCTGCCGGCCACCGCCCTGGAGCTGGAAATCACCGAAGGCGTGCTGCTCGAGGATGTCGAGCAGTGCATCGCCAATATGCACGCGCTCAAGGCCCTGGGCGTGCGCTTCGCCATCGACGACTTCGGCACCGGCTATTCCTCGCTGACCTACCTCAAGCGCCTGCCGCTGGACCGCTTGAAGATCGACCGCAGCTTTACCTGGGATATGGACGGCGCAGACGGCAGCGGTCTGATGCTGGTGCAAACCATCCTGGTGATCGCCCGCAACCTGGGCCTGGAATGCGTCGCCGAAGGCATCGAAAGCCAGTGGCAACTCGATTGCCTGCGTGAGCATGGCTGCTCCCTGGGCCAGGGTTACCACTTTAGCCGGCCGCTACGCGAGGCGGACTTTTTAAGCTGGATGGACCAGCGCAGCGTTTAGCAGGCCGTTTTTTGTAGCCCGGATGTAATCCGGGGAAATCTACCCCGGCACATCACAGGCATGATGCGGGGGATCGCTTGGTGGGTTACGCGGTGTGCGACGATTGCGGCGCTTGGTCGTTCAGTGCCTGACACCGCCCACCCTACGTTTGCTGCGTATCGGCATCCTTGCCGCGTCCCGTGCTCATCTGTACCCCCGGCCGGGCCATCCCTGGCCGGGCGTTCGCCGGGGCGAAGCATGCTTCGCCTATTCCCGGCTCACCCCTTGCCCTTGGTGCGGGTCAGGTGCGGGCCGCCGTTCTTCTCTAGGTACTGGATCACCAGGCTGGCGACGTCCTGGCTGGTGGTGGTTTCGATGCCTTCCAGGCCGGGCGAGGAGTTCACCTCCATCACCAGCGGGCCGTGGTTGGAGCGCAGGATATCCACCCCGGCCACCGACAGGCCCATCACCTTGGCCGCACGAATGGCGGTCATGCGCTCTTCCGGGGTGATCTTGATCAGGCTGGCGCTGCCGCCCCGGTGCAGGTTGGAGCGGAATTCGCCGGGTTTGGCCTGGCGCTTCATCGCGGCTATCACCTTGTCGCCGACCACGAAGCAGCGAATATCGGCGCCGCCGGCCTCCTTGATGTACTCCTGGACCATGATGTTCTGCTTCAGCCCCATAAAGGCCTCGATCACCGATTCGGCGGCCTTCTCGGTTTCGCAGAGCACCACGCCTATGCCCTGGGTGCCCTCCAGCACCTTGATCACCAGCGGCGCGCCGTTGACCATGGCGATCAGGTCGGGGATGTCGTCGGGGGAGTGGGCGAAGCCGGTCACCGGCAGGCCGATGCCGCGGCGCGAGAGCAGTTGCAGCGAACGCAGCTTGTCCCGCGAACGGGCGATGGCCACCGATTCATTGAGCGGAAACACTCCCATCATCTCGAACTGGCGCAGCACCGCGCAGCCATAGAAGGTCACCGAGGCGCCGATCCGCGGGATCACCGCATCGAAGCCTTCCAGCGGCTTGCCGCGGTAGTGGATCTGCGGCTTGTGGCTGGCGATGTTCATATAGGCGCGCAGGGTGTCGACCACCACCATCTCGTGGCCGCGCAGCTGGCCGGCTTCAACCAGGCGGCGGGTGGAATACAGGCGTGGGTTGCGCGACAGCACGGCGATCTTCATTGGGCACCAGAAGGGTCAGCGAGGGAGGGTTTGTTCTGCACATAGGTCAGCGCCGGGTTGACCAGCAGTTGCCCGGCGATCAGCGCCTTGGAGCCGAGCAGGATGCGGTAGCGCATGGTCTTGCGACAGGTCAGGGTGAACTCCACCGGCCATTCGCGCTCGCCCAGGGTCAGGCTGGTGCGGATCACATAACGTGACTGCGCCTGGCCGTTGGAGCTCTTGATGGTTTTCACCGAGACCAGTTGCGCCTCGCAGCGGTGGCGGCGCTGCACCAGGGTGCCGAGGTGGGCGGTAAAGCGCACCCACGGCTGGCCATCGCGTTCGAACGGCTGGATATCGCTGGCATGCAGGCTGGAGGTGCTGGCCCCGGTATCGATCTTGGCGCGCAGACCGACCATGCCCAAGTCCGGCAGGTTGATCCACTCACGCAGGCCGATCACCCCGAGTTGGTTGAATGTCTTCAAAGAAGCCTATCCGCAAGATTTCCGGGCATTCTAGTAGGCCCTTATGACAACTGCATCAGGCAACTACTGCGCTCGGCTATGCGGCGTTGCAACCAGCGCAGCGGAGTAACAGCCGAAGGCTGACCCGTATGACAACTGCATCAGGCAAAATGGGCGGCATGCGACCGAGGCGAGGGGAAAACTCGATGAGCGATAAAGACGACGACAAGGTGCGCCTGGATAAATGGCTGTGGGCCGCGCGCTTCTACAAGACCCGGGCCCTGGCCAAGGCGGCTATCGAAGGTGGCAAGGTGCATTGCCGGGGCGAGCGCTGCAAGCCGGGCAAGGAGCCCAGGGTCGGCGATGAATATCTGATTCGCACCGGCTTCGAGGAGCGCAGCATAGTGGTGCAGGCGCTCTCGGTGGTGCGCCGTGGCGCGCCCGAGGCTCAGGCGCTGTATGCGGAAACGGCGGAAAGTATCGAGCGCCGGGAAAACGCGGCGGCGCAGCGCAAGGCCGGCGCCCTGGGCGTGCAGACCGATGGCCGGCCGAGCAAGAAACAGCGTCGGCAGCTCCATCAGTTTCGCGACAGTCAGGACTAGCGGGGTCGGCAACTGTGATCCGGGTAGGCCTCGCTAGGACGTGTGGCGGGTTGGCCTCGCCCGAGGGATTAACGCCCGCTAATAACGCTCAAGCGCCCCAGCAGCGGCAGTTTGGCCAGGCGCGAGGTGATAGGCAGGGTCATTTTTTCCAGCCATTCACTGGCGCGGTGGGCAAACGGCGTAAAGCAGCTCCAGGCCAGGCCCAGCAGGCTGAGCAACAGGCCGCCGACCAGGGCGTCCGAGCCCCAGTGGGCGCCGGCCACCAGGCGCGGCAGGATAAAGATCAGCGCCATCACCCAGACCAGCAGCAAGCGCCAGCTGCGCGCGAAAAGGCTGACAAACATCGCCCAGAGCAGCAGCACCGAGGCGTGATCGCCGGGGAAGCTGCGGGTGGCGCTGTCCTTCAGATCCCAGCGTTCTTCCCAGTCGGGGAACAGTGCAGTCAGGCGCGCCGCGCCTTCCACCACCAGGGAGGCGCTCGGTCGTTGCCAACCCATGGCCTTGACCAGCTCGGCAAAGCCGACGCGAAACAGCAGCATCACCAGCAGCGCGGCGAGAAAGGCAAACAGCGCCTGGCGTACCTGCGGGCCGGTATAAATCAGCCCGGCCTTGAGCATCACCCCCAGCATCAGCACGCCGACGGCCATATCCACCGGGCGCATGCTGCCAATCGCCCAGATCTGCGCCCACAGCCCGGCGCCGTGCACCGGTTCGTTGAGCAGGTTGAACAGTTGCAGATCGAACTGATCCCACAGCGCGCGGCTCGGCAGCCACAGCCAGCTGAGCAGCAGCAACATGGCCACTAGATGGCAGGCCAGCAGTGGGCGCAGGCGCCATTGGCTATTGATAAATAAAGGGGACATCGGCTTTGGCATCCTTGTCATGGAGCGGTTATTTTTGGGCGCCCGGCATCCTAGGGAATGCGCAGCGAGATTGCAAAATTGCGCTGTGCCTTTGCCGGTAACTGTGCGCAAGGTTTGCATCGATAGCGTCCGCCGGCGCCGCCGATAGACAAGAGGCCCTTGGTCGGCCGGGCGTTTGCGCCTAAAATCGCCGGCCGAGTCACTTTCAGTGAAATTGGCATGCCTGATTTTTCCCAACGCTTCTTGTTCGACGACAGCGATATTCGCGGTGAGCTGGTTGGCCTGAGCGACAGCTACAGCCACGTGCTGGCCAAACATACCTACCCGCAGCCGGTCGCTCAGTTGCTCGGCGAGCTGCTGGCGGCGGCCTCCCTGCTGATCGGCGCGCTGAAGTTCGAGGGCCTGTTGATCCTCCAGGCGCGTTCCTCCGGCGCGGTGCCGCTGTTGATGGTCGAGTGCTCCAGCGCCGGCGAGCTGCGCGGTATCGCCCGCTACAACGCCGAGCAGATCGGGGCCGATGCCGGCCTGCGCGAGCTGATGCCCGATGGCGTGCTGGCCATGACGGTCGACCACAAGGCCGGGCAGCGCTACCAGGGCATAGTCGAGCTGGAGGGTGCGACCCTGGCCGATTGCCTGACCCATTACTTCGTCAATTCCGAGCAGTTGCCCACGCGCTTCTGGCTCAGCGCCGATGGCCTGCGCGCCCGCGGCCTGCTGTTGCAACAGCTGCCGGCCGATCGCCTGACCGAGCCGGAAGAGCGCGAAGCCAGCTGGCAGCATGTGATCGCCCTGGCCGACACCCTGCAGAATGAAGAGCTGCTCGGCCTGGACAACGAAACCCTGCTGCACCGCCTCTACCACGAGGAGCCGCTGCGCCTGTTCGACCCGCGGCCCCTGCAGTTCCGCTGCAGCTGCTCGCGTGAGCGCTCGGCCCGGGCGCTGATCAGCCTGGGCCAGGTGGACGCCGAAGCCCTGGTGCGCGAGCACAACGGCCGGGTGGAAATCGATTGCCAGTTCTGCAACGAGCGCTACCTCTTCGATGCCGCCGATGTGCTGCAGCTGTTTATCGACGGCAGCATCGAGGCGCCTTCGGATACCCGCCACTGAGAACCTGTTTACGATCTGCTGCGCGTCGGCCCTGCTGCGTTAAAAACAGGCTCGGATGCTCATGTACAGCTCGTACACTCCGCTTCCTCGCCTGTTTTTGCCTTGCATGGCTCTAGCTCGCGAGATCGTAAGCAGGCTCTGAGGCAAATGGTCGCAAGCCGCGGCGGATTGATCTGATCAGAGGCTGCACCCGCAGCCGGCTTTTTCTGGCATAATCCGGCGCACTTTTTTCGCTGTAGTAGTGCTCAGCGTCTACTACAAAACGTTCGGAAGACTCGGCCGCTTGGCCAACGGGGACCCACATGACGCAAGCCAACAACGCCGTGTACACCGACATCAGTGCCGCTCAACTGGTCGAAGAAGCCCTTCGTCGCGGTGAAGGCGAGCTGGCCGCCAACGGCTCGCTGGTCGTGCGCACCGGCCACCGTACTGGTCGTTCGCCGGCTGATCGCTTTATCGTGCAGGAGCCGAGCACCGAGGCGCAGATCGCCTGGGGCGCGATCAACCGTCCGTTCCCGGCCGACAAGTTCGATGCCCTGTGGGACCGCGTGCAAGCCTTCTCCGACGCCCAGGACAGCTTCGTTTCCCACGTTCATGTAGGTTCCGCCGAGGCCCACTACCTACCGGTCAAGATGACCACAGGTACCGCCTGGCAGAACCTGTTCGGCCGTTGCCTGTTTATCGAGCCCGAGCAGTACAACCCGGCCAGCAAAACCGAGTGGCAAGTGCTCAACGTCGCCAACTTCGAGTGCGTGCCCGAGCGTGACGGCACCAACTCCGACGGCTGCGTGATCCTCAACTTCGCCGCCAAGAAAGTCCTGATCGCCGGCATGCGTTACGCCGGTGAAATGAAGAAAGCCATGTTCAGCGTGCAGAACTTCCTGCTGCCGGCCGTCGACGTGCTGCCGATGCACTGCGCCGCCAACATCGGCGAAGAAGGCGACGTGACCCTGTTCTTCGGTCTGTCCGGCACCGGCAAGACCACCCTGTCGGCCGACGAGTCGCGCTACCTGATCGGCGACGACGAGCACGGCTGGGGCAATGACGGCGTCTTCAATTTCGAAGGCGGCTGCTACGCCAAATGCATCA
>NZ_JAUYNP010000193.1 GCF_030696055.1 Pseudomonas sp.
CTGAACTGCATGCTTCAGCCCCACACTACGTCCTGCCCCATCGACGAGAAGATCGTATCTATCCACGCGCCATCAGGCTCAAATCGTCGAAGTATCCGATCAGAAATAAAAATGCCAGTCAGCTTAACTGACTGGCATTAGGCCACAAGGCCCCGTTTTTTATTGCCGCGGCCCCCCTATTCCAAGGTGAACCACTGCACCTCGACCCGCCGGTTCTGCTCGCTGTCCTGCCCCAGGGGCTCTTCCCAGCCACGGCCGACCAGTTCGATGCGCTCGTCCTTGATGCCCGGATGACGAGCCAATAGTGCCGCCTTGACCGCCAGGGTGCGCTGGCGCGACAGCTCCATGGCCTTCAGTGCCATGCTCTTGAGCAGCGCCGGGCCGCCCTGGCGCTCGAAGTCGGCGACCATGGCGTTATCCACGTGGCCGCGCAGTAGCACTATGGAGCCGGGGCTGACCTGGAGGAACTGCTTGATGGTGTCCAGGTAGTCCTGGTTGGCCTTGGCCTGCTTGTCCAGTTCCGCCGAGTTGGCTTCGAAGAAGAAGCGGATGTCCTTGCTCAGCAGCGCATCGCCTTCCAGGGCCACCTTGCCGCTGGTGCGGATCGGCGCGATGGAAATCACCTGACCCTTGAACTGGCCGTCGGCGTCCAGTGCCTTGAGGTGCTGCAGGTCGGCGAAACGCGCCGGGTCGGCCGGGTTGCGGATCAGCGCTCCGTAGGCCAATACCGAGGACTGGAAGATGCCCTGGAAGGAACCCGCCGAGTCGATGCTGCCGTCGAAGAACGCCAGGTTTTCCGGCAGGTTGCTCAGGTGCACCTTGCTCAGTTCGTCGAGGGTTTCCTGCTGGGTCCAACCTAAGGCTTTAGCCACCGTAGCGGCATGGGCCTGCGGGTCGTCGCGCAGCAGGCGGTTGCCTTCCAGCAGGCCGTGCACCAGGCCCTTGACTATCTCCGGGTGAGCGTTGGCGAAGCCCTTGTTGACCACCAGGATGTCGGCCACCACCAGCAGGTTGCGGTTGGACACCAGCATCTTGGCCGCACCGGCGGATTCGGCGACCACCTGGTCGGTGCGTGGCGACCAGCCCACACAGCCATTCAGGCGGCCCTTGCCCGCCAGCTCGGCGGCGTAGGCGTCGCAGGCGACGAAGGCATCCTGGTAGAACACCAGGCCCAGCTCGTTGGCGGCCGGACGGCTGTTCAGGTCGCGCAGCACCTTGACCGGCACGCCGGCTTCGGAGGCCAGGTAGCGGATAAAGAACTCGCTCTCGTTGAACTGGCTGGCGCCCAGCACCTTGCCTTTGAGCTGGTTGATGCTGGCGATGGGGCTATCCACCACCAGCTGATCGGCGCCGCGGGAGAAGGCGATCTGCGCCGGTACCGTGACCTCGAACTGGCGGCCGAGTACGGCGAGCACGTCGGTGGTGGTCGCCACCGCGGCCAGCTGGCCGTTGTTCAGGCCCGACCATTCCTCGCTCTCGCCCTTGCTCAGGCGCACCTGAAAGCCGTACTGCTTGGCGAAGATCGAATTGGGGTTGGGCTCCAGGCCGCCGTTGGCGACTATCAGGCCGCCGTAGCCGGCGTACTCGCTGAGGTCGATGTCGATGATGTTGTTCTTCATCTCGTAGGGCGCGGCCGATTGCAGTACCGGCGTGCCGGTAACCGGCTCGGCCGGCTCAGGCACAGCGGCAACCCCGAGGCTGGCGGGCAAGTCACTCAGCAGCTTGTCCCCGCCCTGTTTGAGTAGATCCTGGCCGACCAGCCAGGCCCCCAGCCCGAGCAGGCCGAGCACCAGTAGGATGGTCAGCAGCTTGCCGGCGGCATTGCCGCGCTGGCGCTGCCTGGGTGTGGATAGATACATGACGCCTCTCCCTGTCGGAGGCGAGCCTGTGGCCCGCCAAGCAAAAGTATTCATTCGCTAGACCATTCCCCGGATTTCATCCGGGACCGCGCCCCCCGTCACTGTTTCACCGACTCGCCTTGCGGCGGCTTTTCGCCCTGACCCTGCAGCACATAGCGCGGCAGGGCCTGTTGTTCGTCGAGTTCGAGCACGCCGAGCAGGTCGCGCTGATCGTTGAGCCAGCGGCTGGCCTCGTTGAACGAGGAGGTCAGGGCGTTCAGCGCCAGGCCGATCTGCTCCTCATCGGTGGCCAGCAGGGTCTGTTCGCGGATCAGGGCGATCTGCTGGTCGATGCGCTGCAACTCGGCATCGACCTGCTCCTTGCGCCGCAGGCCCTCGGCATGGGCCGCCTGGCGTGCGTCTATCACCTGCTTCTGCTGTTCCAGGCTGCGCCGCAGTTCGTCGCCCAGCTCGCTGGCGGCCAGGCGTCGGTCGATCTGCTCTTCCTGCCGCTGCAGCTCGGCGCTGTCCTGGGCGGCGGTGTCCACCACCACGTTGAGCGCCTGGCCGGCCACCAGCAGACGCAGGTTGAGCCACACCAGCTGCTCCAGGCTGGCGGCATGGGAGGCCATCAACGGCGAGCGCGACAGCAGCTGCAAGACCTCGCGGGCGCGCGCCTCGACGGTCTGCTGACGCTGGCGCTGCGCCGTGTCGAGCAGGCCCAGGGTGGCCTCGTAGCGCTGCCCGGCGGGATCGGCCGGCTGCGCCTGCTGGGCATCCACAGTGCGGCGAAAACGCGCACTGCGCGCCAGCAGCGCCAGGTAAGCCAGTTCCAGGCCGGCTCCCAGCACCCAGAAACCGGGGCTGACAAAGGCTCCCAATAAGCCGAACGCCGCCAGGCCGAACCAGTTCGGTGGCAGCGGCATGCCCAGCGGGCGGGCGTTGAAGGCCGCCCAGAGGTAGCGTCCGGCACTCATGCTCTTGCGCTCATAGTCTGGTGCTCTCCTGAGCGAGATGGCGCAGGGACTCGGGAACGAAGGCCATGTCCGTGGCTTCGCGGATGGCGATGCTCATCTGCAGGCGCAGCACCGGCTCGGCCACCGGCGGCTGATAACCCTGCAGGCAGTGCTCGAGCGCGGCCAGGGGTGGCATCTGCGCGGTGCGCACCTGGCGGTAGACCTTGACCGCCAGCGCCTCGGCGGCTCCGGGGGTGAGCAGCAGGGGCAGCGCCAGTTTGCTCAGCGCCTCGCTCTCCAGTTGCAGGTCGAAGCGCTTGAGCAGCGCCTGGAGCAGCGCGGCGCTTTCTTCCCGCGTGGTGGTCGGCAGCAGGGGGATCTTCACGTCGACCCGCCCCGGACGCTTGAGGTCGACCTCGATCAGGTCGGGGCGCGAGGAGGCGAGAATCCAGATCACTCGCCCGCGGTTGTCGGCGTCGCCCATTTCCTGGGCGATCATCGAGTAGAGGCGTCCGGACAGGCCGCTGTCGCCGCTGCCGGCGTCGCGTTTGCCTAGGCTCTGGTCGGCTTCGTCGATAAAGACTATGCAGCGCCCCAGGCCACGGATCAGGCGGAAGATCTTCTCCAGATTGCCTTCGCTGGAGCCGACCCAGCGGTCGCGGAAGTTCTTCAGCTTGACCACCGGCACGCCGGCCTCGCCGGCCAGGCACTCGACCAGGTAGGTCTTGCCGGTGCCCACCGGGCCGCAGAAGATATAGCCCTTGGGCAGCGCGCGCAGGTCGGCGGCCTGCCACAGCGCCATGTCCTGGCGCAGCCAGGTCTTCAGCGCGTCCTGGGCGTGGTAGTCGTCCAGCGTGCGCTTGGACTCGATAAATTCCACCAGGCCGGCGCTATCGGCTTCCACCAGCTCCTTCTTGGCTTCGATCCAGTCCTGGGCCGCGAGCACCCGGCCTTCATGGGCGCGGCGTTTGACCAGGCTGCTCAGAGCGCTGAGGCTGACCCCGGCGAGGCTGTCCACCACGCCGCCGGTGTCTGCCGCGAACGCGCTGGGATGCTCCACCCGCAGCTGCGCCAGGCACTGGCCCAGGCTGTCGGCATCCGGCAGCGGCACCTGCACCCGGTCGATGCGCGGGTTACCCGCCACCAGCGGATGCAGATCGTTGAGGTTGTCGGCGATCAGCAAACTGGCGAAGGCCATGTCGCTGAACGGCGGCTCGGCCGCCCAGTCGCGCACCAGGCTGGCCAGGCTGGCGGTGGCGAAATCGCCCTGGCGACTGGCCGGCAGCACCAGCTCGGCGCCGCGCAGGATCACCGCCACATGCTCGCTGTCGCCGCGGCCCAGGGCCTGCAGATTGGCGCGGTAGCGCAGGTAACGGCTGATCAGCTGCACCGCTTCGCGCGGCTCATGGGGCCAGGGCTGCACCTGCGCCGCGGCCGGCCACTGGGCGAAACGTTCGCCGCCGCGCAGCAGACTCAGGCCGTTGCCGGGGTCGTAGAGAAATACCAGATCGAAGGTGCCGAGCAGCTTGGCCTCCAGGTAAGGGGTCAGGCTGACCAGGCGGCCGTCCAGGGGAAAGCGGTCGGCCACGTTGCCGTACAGCACGAACTGGCCGTGGGCACCGCTCTCATAGGCCAGGCGCAGCTCGTCGATCCAGGCGGGTATCTTGGCTTCACTGCTCATGCGCAAGCCTTACTGGCTATCGGACTGTGGCGTGCTGCCGCCCATGCTGCGATTGGCCGCCGGTGCCGCAGGGCTGGCTTCCTGGCCGGGCAGGCTGATGCCCTCCTTGGCGGCGAACTCGGCCAGGGCCTGGTCGGCCAGGGCGTCCATCTCGGCTTCCTTGATATTCACTTCGCTCATGTCCATGGAATCGCGGGCCATGCGCGCGCGGCCGGCGGCCTGGGTGCGTTCTTCCTCGACCATCTCATGCAGACGGTTGAGGGTGTCGCCGGAGCCACCGATGGTGCTGACCATGCCGGCGGCCATCTCGTTCATCTCGGCCATGGCGGTCTTCATGCGCAGGTCGTTGATCGCGCCCTTGAGCGCCTCGATCTTGCTGCGTGCGGCGTTCACCGCCACTTCGCGGGCCTTGGTCAGGTTCTGGTAGGTCTCTTCGGCCTGGCCCAGCTGGCGGCGATTCTCTTCCAGCTCGCGGGCCAGGGTCTGCAGGCGCAGGGCGTTCTGCGCCGCGGCCGACTGATTGCCGGCGCGCAGGTGGGCGGTGGTGCGCGCATGCAGCTCGCGTTCCTCGGCTTCCTGCTTGCGCACCTGGCTCATCAGGCGCTCGGCCAGGCCGGCATGGGCGGCCAGGCCCTGGTTGAAATTGGCGATCTGCTTGCGCAGGTTTTCCTGCTCCAACTCCAGCAGGGCTTCCGGGTTCTTGCGCTCCAGGTCCTTGATAAACAGGGAGAGGATGCCTTTGAAGATATTGGTCAGACGAAACAGCATGGTGTCTCCTTGCGCTAGGCGGGCAGTCCATCGGGTACCGGCGGCGATGCCGGGCAGGCGTGGAGCATTCTTGGCGAGCGGACGGGGAGATGCAACCGTCTGTCGCCCATTGTAGAAGGCAAACCGAGACCGGGTCGCCTACCGCTCGCTGGCAGCCGCGGGACAGCCCGAGCGGGCCGGGCGCCGGGGCCTGACTTGCGCCGGCCGATCCGCTGGACTAGCGTCCTTGACGCCGGACGCCGGACGCCGCGCTTGGGCCCGGCGCCACCAGGATTCGCCGTACAAGGAGCGTCGCATGCCGTTCTACAACCGTCTCGATACCAGCAAAGCGGCCGACCAGAACACCGCCGAGGGCCTGCTGCGCCTCAAGGCCGCGCTGGATACCGCGATTCCGGGCAAGACCCTGGACCAGACCCTGTTGCTCGCCACCTGGAACATCCGCGAATTCGGCGGCAACAAGTCCGGCGGCCGCGAGGCCGAACCGCTGTTCTATATCGCCGAGGTGCTGTCGCGCTTCGATATCATCGCCATCCAGGAGATCCAGGACAATCTCGATGCCCTGGACCAGCTGATGGGCCTGCTCGGCCGTTGGTGGCGCTACCTGGTGTCCGACGTGACCCTCGGCCGCCAGGGCAACGGCGAGCGCCACGCCTTTATCTACGACTCGCGCAAGCTGGCCTTCGGCGGCCTGGCCGGCGAACTGATCCCACCGACGCGCAAGGACGGCGACGAGCTGGTCGCCGACTTCGCCTTCGCCCGCACCCCCTACCTGGCCGGGTTTCGCGCCGGCTGGTTCAAGTTCACCCTGTGTACCCAGCACTTCTACTACGGCCAGGACCGGGCCGACGACCCACAGCGGGTCAAGGAAGCGCAGACCGTGGTCACGCTGCTGTTGCAACGGATGAAGGCCAAGGATCGCTGGGCCCCCAACGCCATACTGCTCGGCGACTTCAACGTGTTCAGCACACATGACCAGACCTTTCGCGCACTTGGCAGCGGCGACTTCCAGATTCCCGCGCGGCTGGTCGGGCAGTACACCAACGCCAAGCTGAACAAACCCTTCGATCAGATCTCGCTGCTCGCGCCCGAGGTCAAACACCAGCTGGAACTGGCCAAGGCCGGGGTGTTCCCATTCTTCGACCAGGTCTACCGCGAGCAGGACCACGCCACCTACCTGCCCGAGCAAAGCCTGACGCGCTACCTGGAATGGCGCACCTACAAGATGTCCGACCACCTGCCGGTGTGGACCGAGCTGAAGATCGACTTCGGCAGCGATTACCTGCGGCGTAAGCTCCTCGAGGGGCGGGGTGGCTGAGCCGCCCCTGCAGCGTTCAAAACAGGTCGAGCTGGCCCTGTCCGCCCGCGACGGGCGCTGGCGCTTCCAATGAATCCCTCGCCAGCCGCTCGGCCAGCCCCGCCGCGCGCTCGGCGCGGGTGTTTACCGCCTCGGCCAGGCGCGGCGCCAGGCCCCAGATGGCCACCTTGTGCTTGGCGCGGGTGATGCCGGTGTAGAACAGGCTGCGACTGAGCAGCGGGCTGGGTTGTTCGGGCAGCACCAGCAGTACTTCGCGAAATTCCGAGCCCTGGCTCTTGTGCACTGTCATGGCGAAGGCGCTGTCGTGGCTGGGCAGGCGCGCCGGGGCGAAGGGACGGAAACCTTCTTCTCCTTCAAAAAACACTCGCAGTCCATGGTCGGTCTGCAGGCAGATGCCGATATCGCCGTTAAACAGGCCGAGGGCGTAGTCGTTCTGCCGCACCATGATGGGCCGGCCGACGTACCAGCGCTCGCGGCTGGCGACCTGGCTGCGCCGTTTGATCCGCGCCTCCAGCTCCTCGTTGATCCCGGCCACGCCCCAGGCGCCTTCGCGTTGCGCGCAGAGGGCGCGAAAGTCATTAAAGGCGGCAAAGGTGGCGGCCGGATCGCCCGTTTTCGCCGCCGCCAGGTAGGGCGCATAGCCCTGATCCAGGCGCTCCAGCAGATCGGCGGGCGTCGGCTGGGCATTCCAGGCCAGATCGCTGCGCTGTTCCTGCAGCAGCTTGAGGGTGCCGGCCCCGTCGCCGCCATTGATCCGCCGCGCCAGCTCGCCTATGCCGCTATCGCCGGCGAACCTATGGCTGTGAGTGAGCAGCACCACCGCATCGCCGAGTTTCGAGCTGGGTTCAGCCACCGGCACCTGCTGGCCGGTCAGGCGCTGCAGATCGGCGGCGGCCTGGGCGTCGAAGCCACGGCCCTCGCACAGCTCGGCGAACACCGCGCCGGCCTCCACCGCGCACAGTTGGTCCTTGTCGCCGAGCAGAATCAACCGCGCGCTGGCCGGCAGGGCGTCGATCAACTTGGCCATCAGCGCCAGGTCGACCATCGAGGCCTCGTCCACCACCAGCACGTCCAGCGCCAACGGGTTGGCCGCGTGATGCCGCACCTGGGGACTGTCGCCGCGGCTGCCGAGCAAACGGTGCAGGGTGCGCGCCTCTTCCGGCAAGGCCGCCTTGATCGCCGCGCTGACCGGCAGATCGGCCTTGGCGTTGCGGATCGCCTCGGCCATGCGAGCGGCAGCTTTACCCGTCGGCGCGGCCAGGCCTATGGCCAGGCGTTCGCCGCCGGGTTGCTCCAGCAGCGCGGCGAGCAGGCGCACCACTGTGGTGGTCTTGCCGGTGCCGGGGCCGCCGGAGATCACCGCCAGCTTGCGCCGCACCGCCTGGGCGGCGGCCAGGCGTTGCCAGTCGGGTTGCTGCCCCGCCTGTGATAAAGCGTTGAAGGCAAACAGGCGGCTAAGGCTCTCGCTCAGTTGCGCCTCATCGACCACGGGCAGATCGGCCGCGCGGCTAAGTAGCTGTTCGGCCAGCTGGCGCTCATAGGCCTGGTAGCGCGCCAGATACAGGCGACCGTGGTCGAGGATCAGCGGAGTAAAGTCACCGTCGCCACCAACCAGGACCGAGGCTTCGAGCTGTGCCTGCCACTCGGCCAGGGCGGGCAGACAAAAAGCATGCTCGCCCCAGGGCCGTTGCCCGGCCAGGCGCGCCAGCGGCAGGCACACATCGCCCTTATCCAGGGCCATACAGAGCAGGGCCGCCGAGGCCAAGACCACAGGTGAGGCAGCCGGATCGAGACGCTGCAGGCTGTCGACCAGGGCGCGTTCCAGCGGGCCGAGAGGCAGATCGCCAAGGTTCATATGATGCTCCCTACGGACAGCACGCGCGCTCCTGTAGCCCGGATGCAATCCGGGGATGCGTAGGTTGGGTGGAGCGAAGCGATACCCAACAAATGCGCGGCATGCCAGACGATGGGTATCGCAGGCTCAACCCATCCTACATAAGCCGTCATTTGCCTTCCTCAAATAGCCGGTCCAGGGCATCCAGCAAGCTGTCGGCCGGCCTGGCGAAGTACACCCCGGCACTGGGCATGCCGCGCAGAAACAGGTAGTAGGCGCCGCCCAGCTGGCTGCCGTCGAAGTCGCTTAGGCGCTGACGCAGAAAGCGCCGCAGCGCCACCAGATAGATCAGGTATTGCAGGTAGTAATGCTCGCCGGCCAGGGCCTGGATCAGCCGTTCGCCGCCGTAGTAGCCGGCATCGGGGCCGAGCCAGTTGGACTTGTAGTCGGCGATATACCAGCGCCCCTGGTGCTCGAAGCACAGGTCGATAAAGCCCTTGAGAAAGCCCTTGAGGCTGTCGAATTCCAGGCGCGTGGCCGCTTCGCGCATCGGCTCGGCCAGGCCATGGGCCGGGTCGCTAAGGATGGCGCGCAGGCGCTGCAGATCGAGCCCCGCCACCGGGAAGGTAAAGCCCAGCTCGGGCAGGCGCCGCGCCGGATTCAGCCCCGCCAGCGTCAGGCCTTGGCCATCCAGGTCGGTATCTAGCACCTGCTGCAGCTGCTTGCAGGCAACTTCTTGCCAGTCGCTGCTAATGCCATGGCCGCTTAGTCCCGGCTCCACCAGTTCGGCAAGCGGCGCCTTGCCCCGTGCCCAGTCCTCCAGAATGGCGTGCAGACAGGTGCCCGCCCGCGCCCCGCGGGGGAAGGCGAAGAAACCGCCGCCCGGCTCGCTGGCATCCGGCAGCACCAGGCCGTCGCGGTCCGGCGCTTCCATATGCAGGCCGGCGGCCAGGCCGGAGAAGCTGCCGATGCGCCAGGCGCTGTGCAGGCTGCGCTGCAGGGTCGCCAGCTGCTGCGGCGCCGGGGCGCGCTGTTCGCCGGCGGTGCTGGCCTCAATCTCGCGCAGCGGCTGAATGGTCATCTGGCCCCGGCTTGCGCCCACCAGCTGTTCGATTTCGCCGCGCAGGCCCTGGGGGCTCAGTGTCTGCAGATGACCGGCCAGCTCGCCCAGGGCGTCTTCGCCGGGCAGCTCACGGCCGTGCAGTAGCCAGGCCAGGGCGCTGCTATGC
>NZ_JAUYNP010000248.1 GCF_030696055.1 Pseudomonas sp.
CCGCAATCATTTCGTTTCCTTTATATCCCTGACTTCGATGATCGGGCTGGCACTGGGTGTGCTGGTGATGATCCTGGTGTTGTCGGTGATGAATGGTTTCGACCATGAAATGCGTACCCGCGTGCTCGGCATGGTGCCGCATGCCACTGTCGAGAGCGCTACGCCGATCAACGACTGGCGGCGCCTGGCCGACCAGGCGCAAAGCAATCCGCAGGTGCTGGCGGTAGCGCCTTTCAGCCAGATGCAGGGGCTGCTCACCCACGCTGGGCGGGTGCAGAAAGTGCTGATCAATGCGGTTGATCCGGTGGAGGAAACCAAGGTCTCCATTATCGGCAATTTCTTCGAGAAAGGCCGTCTGGAGGACCTCAAGCCTGGCGAGTTCGGCATGGTGATTGGCGACAAGGCTGCGGCCAAGCTGGGCGTGGGCCTGGGCGACAAGATCACCTTTGTCGCGCCCGAGGTGACGGTCACGCCCGCCGGGATGTTCCCGCGGCTCAAGCGTTTCACCGTGGTGGGTATCTTCCATGTCGGCGCCGGTGAGATCGACGGCTACCTGGCCTTGACCCATGTGCAGGATCTGGCGCGCCTGCAACGCTGGCAGGCCGATCAGGTGCAGGGCATCCGCCTGAAGTTCGCCGATCTGTTCCAGGCGCCGCGCACCGCCTGGGCCCTGGCGCAAACCCTGGGCGAGGGGGATTTCTTCGCCCGTGACTGGACCCGCACCCACGGCAATCTCTATCAGGCGATCCGCATGGAGAAGGCGATGATCGGCCTGTTGTTGCTGCTGATAGTGGCGGTGGCGGCCTTCAATATCATCTCCACCCTGGTCATGGTGGTGACCGACAAGAAAGGCGATATCGCCATTCTGCGTACCCTGGGCGCCACGCCGCGGCAGATCATGGCGATCTTTATGGTCCAAGGCACCGTGATCGGCGTGTTCGGCACGGCGCTGGGCGCGCTGCTGGGCATACTCGCGGCGCTGAATATCAGCGGCGCCATCGCCGCTCTGGAGCGCGTGTTGGGCATCAAATTCCTCAATGCCGACGTGTATTTCATCGACTATCTGCCTTCGCAGTTGATGCTGCAGGACGTGCTGCTGGTATGCGGCGCGGCCTTGCTGCTGAGTTTTTTCGCCACCCTTTATCCGGCCTGGCGCGCGGCCCGTACCCAGCCCGCGGAGGCGCTACGTTATGAGTGAATTGGGTTATGAGTGATCAGGTTATGCAAGAACGTGCAGTGTTGAGTTGTCGCAACCTCGGCAAGAGCTACGACGAGGGCCCGCAATCGGTGGTGGTGCTGGAGGATCTGCAGTTGGAACTGCACCCCGGCGAGCGCGTGGCGATAGTCGGCAGCTCCGGCTCGGGCAAGAGTACCTTGCTCAATATGCTCGGCGGCCTGGATACGCCGAGCACCGGCAGCGTCTGGCTGGCCGGTGAGGAGCTGTCGGCGCTCAACGAAAAGGAGCGCGGCCTGCTGCGCAACCGCTCGCTGGGCTTCGTCTACCAGTTCCATCACCTGTTGCCGGAATTCACCGCCCTGGAAAACGTCTGCATGCCGCTGCTGATCGGCCGTACGCCGATCGCCGAGGCACGTCAGCGCGCCACGGCGCTGCTGGAGCGGGTCGGCCTGGGCCATCGGTTGGCGCATAAGCCGTCGGAGCTGTCCGGTGGCGAGCGGCAGCGCGTGGCCATCGCCCGCGCCCTGGTCAACCAGCCGGGCCTGGTGCTGCTCGATGAGCCCACCGGCAACCTCGACCATCACACCGCCCAAGGCATTCAGGAATTGATGAAGGAGCTGAGCAGCTCCTCGCAGACCGCCTTTCTGGTGGTGACCCACGACATGAGCCTGGCCCAGCAGATGGACCGCATCCTGCGTCTGGAAGACGGCAAGCTGGTGGCCGCCTGATGTTTCGTCCGCTGAGTATCTTTATCGGTATCCGCTATACCGGGGCCAAGCGGCGCAACCACTTTATTTCCTTTATCTCGATGACCTCGATGATCGGCCTGGCCCTGGGCGTGTTGGCCATGATTGTGGTGCTCTCGGTGATGAACGGTTTCCAGAAGGAAATGAGCACGCGCATCCTCGGCATGGTGCCGCACGCCAGTATCGCCGGGGCGCAGCCGCTGGATAACTGGCAGCAAGTTGCCGATGTTGCGCGCAAGCATCCCCAGGTGATCGCGGCGGTGCCCTTTGCCGAGCTGGAGGGCATGTTGTCCTTCCGTGGCGCGATGCAGCCGATTCAGCTGCAGGGCGTGGACCCGGCGCTGGAGCCGCAGGTGTCAATTATCGACCAGCATATACAGCAAGGCCGCCTGAGTGATCTGCGTGAGGGCGAGTTCGGTGTGGTGATTGGCGAGATCACCGCGCGGCGTTTCCAGCTGCGGGTCGGCGACAAGCTGGCGCTGATAGTGCCTGAGCTGAGTTCGGTGCCCGGCGGCATCAGCCCGCGCATGCAGCGCCTGAATGTGGTGGGGGTGTTCAAGGTCGGCGCCGAGCTGGACAGCTCCCTGGCGCTGATGCACGTCGCCGATGCCGCACATATCCAACGCCTGCAGCCCGGCCAGGTGCAGAGCGTGCGCTTGAAATTGCAGGATCTGTATCAGGCGCCGCAGGTGGCGGCGAGCATTGCCGCCGGGCTGGGCGAGGGCTACAAGTCCAGCGACTGGACCCTGACCCAGGGCAGCCTGTTCAGCGCCATGAAAATGGAGAAGACCATGATCGGCCTGCTGCTGCTGCTGATAGTGGCGGTGGCCGCCTTCAATATCATCGCCACCCTGATCATGGTGGTGGCGGACAAGGGCGCGGACATCGCCATCCTGCGTACCCTGGGCGCCACGCCTGGGCAGATCATGGGTATCTTTATGGTGCAGGGCACTGTGATTGGCGGGATAGGTACGCTGATCGGCGCGCTGCTGGGCATTCTGGCGGCCTTGAATGTCAGCCAGCTGGTAGCCTGGATCGAGCGGGTGAGCGGTCAGCAGGTGATGAGTTCGGATGTGTATTTCATCAGCAACCTGCCTTCGCAGTTGCTGCTCTCCGATGTGCTGCTGATCTGTGGCGCGGCGTTCAGCCTGAGCTTTCTGGCCACCCTCTATCCGTCCTGGCGGGCGGCGCGTATCCAACCGGCTGAGGCGCTGCGTTACGAGTGAGCTGCTAATCTGCCTGAAACAAAAGAGCCGTTACCGAGTAACGGCTTTTTTGTTTCAGCTCTGCAGGTGCTCAGGCAGGGCGCCGACTTATGGAGTGAGTCTATGCGCATAGGGATAGTGGCGCTGGCGGCGGGGCTGCTGGCCGTGCGTTTTCTGCCGGCACTGCCGCCTTTCTGGTTACTAGGCGCGCTAGTCGTCGCGGCCTTGATGCTCTTGCCCTGGCGCAGTTACCCGCTGGGGCTGTTTTTCCTGGGGTTTACCTGGGCCTGCACCTCGGCGCAGTGGGCCCTGGATGACCACCTGGCGCTCGAACTGGATGGCCGTACCCTGTGGCTGCAAGGCCGGGTGGTGGGCTTGCCGGAGGCAGGCGAGGGCGTGGTGCGTTTTCAGCTGGAACAGGCCAGCTCGCGGCGTGCCAAGTTGCCCGCACGTCTGCGTTTGACCTGGTATGGCGGGCCAGCGCTGCATGCTGGCGAAACCTGGCGCCTGGCGGTGCGCGTGAAGCGTCCCCGTGGGCTGGTTAACCCGCAAGCCTTCGACTATGAGGCCTGGCTGTTGGCGCAGCGCATAGGCGCCACCGGCACGGTCAAGAGTGGCGAGCTGGTGCAGTCGGCGACTGGCCTGGGCGCTTGGCGCGATAGCCTGCGCCAGCGTGTGCTGGCGACGCCGGCGCAGGGGCGGCAAGGGGCCTTGGCGGCGCTGGTGCTGGGCGACGGTTCGGGATTGTCGAGGGCCGATTGGCAGGTGTTGCAGAACACCGGCACCGTCCACCTTATGGTGATTTCCGGTCAGCATATAGGTCTGCTTGCTGGGTTGTTGTATGGCCTGGTGGCCGGTTTGGCGCGCCTGGGTTGCTGGCCGCGGGCTTGGCCCTGGCTGCCCTGGGCCTGCGCCTTGGCCTTTGCCGGTGCGCTCGGCTACGGCCTGCTGGCAGGTTTTGCAGTACCGCTGCAGCGCGCCTGCGTGATGGTCGGCCTGGTGTTGCTCTGGCGTTGGCGCTTTCGCCACCTGGGCGTCTGGCTGCCGCTGCTATTGGCTCTGGTCGCGGTGTTACTGCTGGAGCCTTTGGCCAGCCTGCAGGCGGGTTTCTGGTTGTCCTTTGGCGCCGTGGCGCTGTTGCTTCTGCTGTTTAGCGGGCGTCTGGGCGCCTGGCCCTGGTGGCGCACCTGGATGCGCGCGCAGTGGGCCATGGCCATCGGCTTGCTGCCGCTATTGCTGGCGCTGGGTTTGCCGGTCAGTGTCAGCGGGCCTCTGGCCAACTTGCTGGCGGTGCCAGTGGTCGGCCTGCTGGTGGTGCCGCTGGCGTTGCTCGGCACCTTGTTGTTGCCCCTGCCTTGGTTGGGGGCGGGGTTGCTCTGGCTGGCCGGCAGCCTGCTCGACCTGCTGTTTACTCTGCTCGGGCAGATGGCCCTGTGGTTGCCCGCTTGGTTGCCCAGTGCGCTGCCACTGTGGGCCTGGTCGATGGTCATGCTGGGCGCCTTGCTGCTGTTGTTGCCGGCGGGCATACCCATGCGCAGCCTGGGCGGGTTGCTCCTGCTGCCGCTGCTGTTTAGCCCGCAGCAGCGACCTGACCATGGGCAGGCCGAGGTGTGGCTGCTGGATGTCGGCCAGGGGCTGGCGGTATTGCTGCGCACCCAGCAGCACGAGCTGCTGTATGACGCCGGGCCACGTTTTGGCGACTTCGATACTGGCGAGCGCGTGGTGCTGCCGTCATTGCGCGCGCTGGATGTGCGCGGCCTCGATCTGTTGCTGCTCAGCCATGCCGACAATGACCATTCCGGTGGCGCGCCGGCGATTCAGCGCGGCTTGCCGGTCCAGCGGGTGCTTAGTGGTGAGCCCGATCAACTACCTCGGATTCTGCAGGCCGAGGCCTGTGTCAGCGGGCAACGCTGGGAGTGGGATGGCGTGCGTTTCAGCACCTGGCAATGGGCGGCGGCGCGCGATGGCAATCAGGCGTCCTGCGTGCTGCGGGTCGAAGCCCGTGGCGAGCGTCTGCTGCTGACCGGCGATATCGACAGTCGGGCCGAGCGCGCGCTGCTCGACAGCGACCTGGATCTGCGCGCCGAGTGGTTGCTGGCCCCTCATCACGGCAGTCGCGGCTCTTCTTCGCAGGCCTTTCTGCAGCGCGTCGCGCCGCAGGCTGCGCTGATCTCCCGGGGCCAGCACAATGGCTTCGGTCATCCCCATGCCGAGGTGGTCGCACGCTATCGGGCGCTCGCGGCGCAGCTGTACGACACTGTGCTGCAGGGCGCGCTACGAATTCGCCTGGGCGCTTTCGAGCAAGCTCAGGGTTTGCGCGATCAAGCACGCTTTTGGCGGGAAAAATGAGATCGGCAGCGGTCGGCGAGGCGCCGGCCCTATGCTAGAGTGGCGCCACTTTTGTGAAGGGGATCTGCCACCGTGTGGGAACTGGTCAAAGCTGGCGGCTGGATTATGCTGCCGATCATTCTGTGTTCTATCGCTGCGGCCGGCATCATTGCCGAGCGCTTGTGGACGCTGCGGCCCAGCCGCATCACACCACCCAATCTGCTTGGGCAGGTGTGGCGTTGGATCAAAGACAAGAAACTGAATAACCAGAAACTCAAGGAACTGCGCGCCTCTTCGCCCCTGGGCGAGGTGTTGGCGGCGGGCCTGGCCAACTCCAAACATGGTCGCGAGATCATGAAAGAGTGCATTGAAGAGGCGGCCGCGCGGGTTATCCACGATCTGGAGCGCTACCTCAATGCCCTCGGCACCATTGCCGGCATCGCCCCCTTGCTCGGCCTGCTGGGTACGGTGCTGGGCATGATAGATATTTTCAGCTCCTTTATGGGCTCGGGGATGACCAATGCCGCCTCGCTGGCCGGGGGCATCTCCAAGGCCTTGATCACCACCGCGGCCGGTCTGATGGTGGCGATCCCGGCACTGTTCTTCCACCGCTATCTGCAGCGCCGGGTCGATGAGCTGGTGGTCGGCATGGAGCAGGAAGCGATCAAGCTGGTGGAGGTGGTACAGGGTGACCGTGACGTCGATCTGGGTGAGGACAAGGCGTGAAATTCCGGCGCAAACCGCGGGAAAACATCGAGATCAACCTGGCCTCGTTGATCGACGTGGTGTTTATCCTGCTGCTGTTTTTCGTGGTCACCACCACCTTCACCCGTGAGACCCAACTCAAGGTCGATTTGCCGGAAGCTGCCAGTGGCACGCCGCCGGAGCAGACCGAGCTGAAGCAGTTGGAGGTGCTGATTGCCGCCGATGGCAGCTACTCGCTGAACGCCAAGGCTTTGCTGAAAAGCGATCTGGACAGCCTGATGGCCGCCCTGCAGAAAGAGTCGGACGGCGATAACAGCTTGCCGCTGACGCTCAGTGCCGACGCCAAGACCCCGCACCAGGCCGTTATCACCGCCATGGATGCCGCCGGCAAATTGGGCTTCGCCCACCTGCGCATCACCACGGTCGAGGCGCAGGCCGCGCCTTGAGGCTTGCCCACAGATGAGCCTGGCCGATCGTTTGACCGCCGCCTGGTATGCCGGTCACCCGGCACTGGGACTGCTGCGTCCACTGGAATGGCTGTATCGCGCGGTGGTGCGGCGCAAGCGCGCACGCTTTCTGGCGGGTCGCGGCGACATCTACCGCGCACCTGTGCCGGTTGTGGTGGTGGGCAATATCACAGTCGGCGGCACCGGCAAGACTCCTTTGATTCTCTGGCTGATCGAGCATTGCCGCAGTCGCGGCTTGCGCGTTGGCGTGGTCAGTCGTGGCTATGGTGCTCAGCCGCCGCAGCTGCCCTGGCGGGTGAGGGCCGAGCAGGCGGCTGCTGTCGCCGGCGATGAACCCCTGCTGCTGGTGCAGCGCAGCGGCGTACCGCTGATGATCGACCCTGATCGCAGCCGCGCGGTGGCGGCCTTGCTGGCTGCCGAGCCACTGGATCTGATCCTCAGCGACGACGGTATGCAGCATTACCGTCTGGCCCGTGATCTGGAACTGGTACTGATCGATGCCGCCCGCGGCCTGGGTAATAGTCGCTGCCTGCCGGCCGGCCCGCTGCGTGAGCCGGTGGAACGTTTGCAGGCGGTCGATGCGCTGCTCTATAACGGCGCGGCCAGCGACCCTGACGATGGTTACAGCTTCAGCTTGCAGCCGCGCGTGCTGATCAATCTGCGCAGCGGCGAGCAGCGCCCGCTGAGCCATTTCCCGCCCGGCCAGGCCCTGCATGCGGTGGCTGGCATCGGCAACCCGCAGCGTTTCTTCAATACCCTCGAAGGGCTACACTGGCGACCTGTTGCGCATGCCTTCGCCGACCACGCGCCGTACAGCGCCGAGGTGCTGAAGTTCAGCCCGGCGCTGCCGTTGCTGATGACGGAAAAGGATGCGGTCAAGTGCCGCGCTTTTGCCGCAGACGATTGGTGGTACCTGGCGGTGGATGCTCAGCCTTCACCGGCGTTTGTCGGTTGGCTGGATAAGCAATTACAGCGTCTGCTGCCACGCCGTTAAACGTCCTGATAATTTGGTGAGTCCGTCTCGCCCCCCTGTGCCGCTCTACCTCAAGGATTGCCCATGGACCCGAAACTACTCGATATTCTCGCCTGCCCCCTGTGCAAGGGCCCGCTGAAACTCGCCGCCGATAAGAGCGAACTGATCTGCAAGGCCGATGCCTTGGCCTTTCCGGTGCGCGATGGGATTCCGGTGATGCTGGAAACCGAAGCCCGCAGCCTGTCTGTCGACGAACGCCTGGATAAGTAAATGAGCACTGCTTTTACCGTTGTGATTCCGGCGCGCTTCGCCTCCAGCCGCCTGCCGGGTAAGCCGCTGCAGGATATTGCCGGCAAGCCGATGATCCAGCATGTCTGGGAGCAAGCCTGCAAGAGCAGCGCGCAACAGGTGGTGGTGGCCACCGACGATGCGCGCATTGTCGAGGTCTGCCGTGGCTTCGGTGCCGAGGTGGTGCTGACTAGCGCCTCCCACAACTCCGGCACCGACCGCCTGGCCGAAGTGGCCACGGCTCTGGGTCTGCCCGCCGATGCCATAGTGGTCAATGTGCAGGGCGACGAGCCCTTGATTCCGCCGGCCATCATCGATCAGGTGGCAGCCAACTTGGCGGCCAACCCGCAAGCGGCTATCGCCACCCTGGCCGAGCCGATCGAAGAGGTTGCCGCGCTGTTTAACCCCAATGTGGTCAAGGTGGTTGCCGACTTGCAGGGCCTGGCGCTGACCTTTAGCCGCGCGCCGCTGCCCTGGGCGCGGGATGCCTTTGCCCAGAGCCGCGAGCAGCTACCGACCAATGTGCCCTATCGCCGGCATATCGGCATTTACGCCTACCGTGCGCAGTTTCTGCATGACTTCGTCGCCTGGGGCCCCTGCTGGCTGGAAGACAGCGAATGCCTGGAGCAGCTGCGGGCGCTCTGGCACGGCGTGCGCATCCATGTCGCCGACGCCCTTGAGGCCCCGCCGGCCGGTGTCGATACGGCGGAAGATCTTGAGCGTGTTCGCCGCCTATTGGGGGCTTGATGCGCGTTCTGTTCGTTTGCCTGGGTAATATCTGCCGCTCGCCCACGGCTGAAGGCGTGTTACGCCACAAGCTGCGTGAGGCCGGGCTGGAAGGGTGCATCGAAGTGGATTCCGCCGGCACCGGTGACTGGCATGTGGGCAAGGCGCCGGATAGTCGCACCCGCCAGGCCGCACTGCAGCGCGGCTATGACTTGTCCGCCCTGCGTGGGCGTCAGGTCGAAGCCGCGGATTTCCAGCGTTTCGACCTGATTCTGGCGATGGACAGCAACAACCTGAGCAATCTGCAGCGCTTGCGCCCCGGCAATGCCGCGGCCGAGCTGGATCTGTTGCTGCGCCGTTATCAGCTGGCCCTGGATGAAGTGCCCGATCCCTATTACGGCGGAGAGGAAGGTTTCGAGCAGGTGCTGGACCTGCTGGAGCAGGCCTGTGATGCCTTGCTGGTCGAGCTCAGGGGGCGTTTATGACTCTGCAGATCCAAGCGCAGGTATCGCTCAAGCCCTATAACAGCTTTGCCGTCGAAGCCTCGGCGCGCTGGTTCACTGAAGCCCGGGATGATCGGCAGGTGCGAGAGGCGCTGGCCTATGCGGCGGCGCAGCAATTACCTGTGCTCCTGCTCGGCGGTGGCAGCAACCTGCTGTTGACCGCCGATGTCGATGCCCTGGTGCTGCGTATGGCCAGTCGCGGCATCCGGCTGCTGGCCGATGATGGCCAGCGCGTGCTGATCGAGGCGGAGGCGGGGGAGTCCTGGCACCCCTTCGTGCAGTGGACGCTGGAGCAGGGCTTCGCCGGCCTGGAAAACCTCAGCCTGATTCCCGGCACAGTGGGCGCGGCCCCAGTGCAGAATATCGGCGCCTATGGGGTCGAGCTGAAAGACCTGTTCGCCGGCTTGACCGCGCTGGATAGGCGCAGCGGCGAGTTGCGCGAGTTTTCCCTGGAAGACTGCGCCTTTGCCTACCGCGATAGCCTGTTCAAGCGCGAAAGCGGGCGTTGGGTGATTCTGCGTGTGCGTTTTGCCTTGAGCCACTTCGCGGCGCTGCATCTGGAGTATGGCCCGGTGCGTCAGCGCCTGGCGGAGCAGGGCATAGCGGTGCCGACGGCGCTGGATGTCAGTCGCGCCATCTGTGCGATTCGCAGCGAGAAATTGCCTGACCCGGCCGAGTTGGGCAATGCCGGCAGCTTCTTCAAAAATCCCTTGGTCGCCGCCGAGTTGGCGCAGCGCTTACGCGCCGAGCATGCCGATTTGGTAGCCTATCCGCAGGCCGATGGCCAGGTCAAGTTGGCCGCCGGTTGGCTGATCGACCGGGCCGGTTGGAAGGGCTTTCGTGAGGGGGATGCCGGTGTGCACCGTTTGCAGGCGCTGGTGCTGGTCAATTATGGCAAGGCCACAGGCGCGCAGTTGCTCAGCCTGGCCCGGCGGATTCAGGCCGATATCGCCCAGCGCTTTGCGGTGGAGCTGGAGATAGAACCGAACGTGCTGTAACCCCAGTGGCTTAAGCGGTGTGCCGGGGGATAAAAGGCTGGAAAGAAAAAGGGGATGCTTTTAAGCATCCCCTTTTTTATTGCGCTGAGCGGCGTTAGATCTGCGGTTTGACCGCTTCTTTATCGTCCTGCTCTTCGGCTTCCGCTTCGGCAAACGCAGGGCTTTGCGGCTCTTCGTTCACCGGGGCTTCGGCTGGCGCTTCGGCTTCGCCCTTGGGCTCGACCACTTCGCTGCTCACCACTGTCTCGGCTGCAGGCTCGGCAGCATCTTCTACGGCGGCTTCGGCAGCTGCAGGGGCTTCAATGGCAGCTTCGACCTGAGGGGCAGCGGCTACTGCTTCGGCGGCTTCGCGGGCCAGGCGCTCGGCTTCACGCTGACGACGGCGCACTTCGCGCGGATCGTTAGGCGCGCGGCCAGTGCTGCTGACAGCAACCGCAGGGGTTTCTGCAATGGCTGGAGCGGCGGCAACAGCTTCGGCTTCGGCAATAACCGGGGCTTCAACCTGTTCTACGACCGGAGCGGGCGCTTCTACAACTGGTGCTTCTGCAACAGCGGGCGCCGCTGCAGCTTCGCTGACGCTTGCAGGTGCCTCAACGGCCGGCTCGGCAGCTGGGGCTTCTACTGCAACCTGAACTGCTTCAACTGCTTCAACTGCTTCAACTGGTTGCTCGATCGCAGCGGCTGGAGTGGCTTCGGCAACAGGGTTCGCTTCAAGGCTGACGGCAGCGCTTGCAACCACAGCGACTGCGGCAGTGGCGGTCTCTTCTGCGCTTTCTTCGCCGGCTTCTTCGCTGCCTTCGATCAGGTTGCCGTTGGCATCGCGCTGACGCTCACGACGATTGCTGCGGCGACGCTGACCACGGGAGCGGCGACGTGGACGATCGCCACCTTCGCTGCCTTCCTGCTCTTCGTCTTGCAGCTGCTCTTCGCTGTTCAGCACTTCTTCATCGGCTACCGCTTGTTCGGCGCGCGGCTGGCGCTCTTCACGCGGTGGGCGCGGCTGGCGCGGTTCGCGTTGCGGGCGTTCGGCGCGGACTTCTTCAGTAACGGTTGCAGTGGCGCTATCGCCTGGCATGGCATCCAGCGGCTCACGCAGTTCGCGCGGTTGACGCTCTTCACGCGGCTTGCGCTCACGCGGTTGGCGCTCTTCACGCGGCGGCCGGGACTGGCGCAGTTCCTGCGGCTCGCGAACTTCTACGACGTCACGCGGGCTGCGTTCTTCGCGCGGTGCGCGCTCTTCACGTGGCGCACGTTCCTCGCGGGCTACGCGTGGTTGACGCTCTTCACGCGGGGCGCGGTCTTCGCGGGGTGCACGTTCTTCGCGCGGCTTGCGCTCTTCAGTATTGCGACCACCGCGGTTGCGGTTCTGCTGGCGACCACTACGGCGTTCGTCGCTACGCTGCGGGCGTTCGCTGGCTTTCTTCTCGATGACGACCGGCTTCTCTTCTTCCTTACCGGCAAACAGGCTGACCAGCGATTTGACCAGGCCCTTGAACAGGCTTGGTTCGGCGGCAGCAGGTTGGGCGGCAACGGCAACGGCTTCGGTTGGCGTCGGGGTCGGCGCGGTGCGCTGCGGTGCGGCCTTGATAGCGGCTTCCTGGCGAACCAGGGTGCGGGTGGCGGCGGCTTGTTTTTCTTCTTCCACTTCAACCACAGCCATTTCATAGCTGGATTGGGTAGTTTGCGCTTCCGGGCTGTCGTCACGGATGCGCTGCACTTCGAAGTGCGGCGTTTCCAGGTGATCGTTCGGCACTATGACGATGCGCGCGCGGCTGCGCAGCTCGATCTTGGTGATGGAGTTGCGCTTCTCGTTGAGCAGGAAGGCGGCCACCGGGATCGGCACTTGGGCGCGCACTTCGGCAGTACGGTCCTTCAGCGCTTCTTCTTCGATCAGGCGCAGGATCGCCAGGGACAGCGATTCGACGTCACGGATGATGCCTTGGCCGTTGCAGCGCGGGCAGACGATACCGCTACTTTCACCCAGGGACGGGCGCAGGCGCTGACGGGACATTTCCAGCAGGCCGAAGCGCGAGATGCGCCCGACTTGCACGCGGGCGCGGTCGGCTTCCAGGCTTTCGCGGACTTTCTCTTCCACGGCGCGTTGGTTCTTCGCCGGGGTCATGTCGATAAAGTCGATCACGATCAGGCCGCCGATGTCGCGCAGGCGCAGCTGGCGGGCGATTTCTTCGGCCGCTTCCAGGTTGGTCTGCAGGGCGGTTTCTTCGATGTCGCTGCCTTTGGTCGCACGCGCCGAGTTGATGTCGATGGACACCAGGGCTTCGGTCGGGTCGATCACTATGGAGCCGCCGGACGGCAGCTTCACTTCGCGCTGGAAGGCGGTTTCGATCTGGCTTTCGATCTGGAAACGGTTGAACAGTGGCACGCTGTCTTCATACAGCTTGATCTTGCTGGCGTACTGCGGCATCACCTGATTGATAAAGCTCAGGGCTTCCTGCTGCGCTTCGACGCTGTCGACCAGTACTTCGCCGATGTCCTGGCGCAGGTAGTCGCGGATGGCGCGGATGATCACGTTGCTTTCCTGGTAGATCAGGAAAGGCGCGGCGCGGTCCAGCGAGGCTTCTTTGATCGCGGTCCAGAGTTGCAGCAGGTAATCCAGGTCCCACTGCATTTCTTCGCTGGAGCGGCCCAGGCCGGCGGTGCGCACGATCAGGCCCATGTCGCTCGGGGCGACCAGGCCATTCAGCGCTTCACGCAGCTCGTTACGCTCTTCGCCTTCGATGCGGCGCGAGATGCCACCGGCGCGCGGGTTGTTCGGCATCAGCACCAGGTAACGACCAGCCAGGCTGATAAAAGTGGTCAGGGCGGCGCCCTTGTTGCCACGCTCTTCTTTCTCGACCTGAACTATGACTTCCTGGCCTTCCTTGAGCACGTCTTTGATATTGACGCGGCCTTCTGGAGCCTTGCTGAAATATTCGCGGGAAATTTCTTTAAGCGGGAGGAAGCCGTGGCGCTCCGAGCCGAAGTCGACGAAGGCGGCTTCAAGGCTAGGTTCTACGCGGGTGATGCGGCCTTTATAGATGTTGGATTTTTTCTGCTCACGGGCACCGGATTCGATGTCCAGGTCGTAGAGTTTCTGGCCATCTACTAGGGCGACACGCAACTCTTCGGGCTGAGTTGCGTTAATCAGCATTCTTTTCATGTAGTACCGTCGGTTTCCGGTGCTGGCGGAAGCGGCGTTCGGCACACACGACTTCAGGGTCGGTGTCAGGTACGTCAGGAACGGTCGTAAAGCGTTCCATTGTCTAGCGGCAATCAGCCAGTTGGGCTGGGCCGCGACGGACGTCTCCTGCTCGCTGTTGTGACAGAAAGCACTAAGTCAGGAGGAGGAATCAGCTGTCGGTAGCGGACGAGATAAAGCGTCTTGGTAAAGCGAATTGCTACGCGGACCGACAGTTGTACATCTCCACCCTACACGTATCGCTGAAAATCGGGTGCCGCTCGCGAAAATCCGCAGCGGGTTGGCTATTACCGCAACCGTCCAAAGGGGAAGGTCGCGCATCATGGCTTAAGGCGTTATTTCCGAGTTATTCACGGCCTTGGCGGCCTTTCTTTCTCTGAATAACCCGTCGGACGGCCTCACGTCCCAAAAGGGTTGCGTTGGTTGGGGATGGCAGTTTTGGCGATCATCCGCGAACCAGGCCGCTTTTGGCGGCTTCCCGACTATAGCAGCAATGATTAAGTGCTTCAAATCCATAAAAAATTGTTATGATTGCGCGATGACTACTCCTTCCTCTCCAACCTCCGGCGTTCAGCTGCTCGAGGTTGCGCCGGAGCTTGCCGGCCAACGCATCGATAACTTCCTTCGCACCCAGCTCAAGGGCGTGCCTAAGACTTTGATTTACCGCATTTTGCGCAAAGGCGAAGTGCGGGTGAATAAAGGTCGGATCAAACCTGAGTACAAGCTGCAGGCCGGCGACATCATTCGTGTACCGCCTCTGCGCCTGGCTGAGCGCGATGAGCCGGAGCCGCTGGCCCAGGGCCTGCTGCAGCGGCTCGAGGCGGCGATTGTCTATGAAGACAAGGCGCTGATAGTGCTGAACAAGCCGGCCGGCATCGCCGTGCATGGCGGCAGCGGCCTGAATTACGGGGTGATCGAGGCTTTTCGCCAGCTGCGTCCCGATGCCAAGGATCTGGAGTTGGTGCACCGCCTGGATCGCGATACCTCGGGGCTGTTGATGATCGCCAAGAAGCGCAGCATGTTGCGCCATCTGCACGAAGCCTTGCGCGGCGATGGGGTGGACAAGCGCTATATGGCTTTGGTGCGCGGGCATTGGGCCGCCGCCAAGAAACAGGTCAGCGCACCCTTGCTGAAAAGCAATCTGCGTTCCGGTGAGCGCATGGTCGAGGTCAATCCCGAAGGTAAAGAGGCGTTGACGGTGTTTCGCGTGCTGCGCCGTTTCGGGGAGTTCGCCACCTTGGTTGAGGCCAAGCCGGTAACCGGGCGTACCCATCAGATTCGCGTGCATGCCCAGCACGCCGGGCATTGCATCGCCGGCGACAGCAAGTACGGCGATGACGACTTTACCCGGGAGATTCGCGGGTTGGGCGGCAAGCGCCTGTTCCTGCATGCCTATGAGTTGGTGGTGCCGCTGCCCGATGGCGGCCAGCTCAAGCTGGAGGCGCCGGTCGATGACATGTGGGCGCGCACCCTGGAGCGGCTCAGTGCGTGACTATCGGCTGCTGATCTTCGATTGGGATGGCACTCTGGTCGATTCCATCGGTCGGATCGTGGCGGCCATGCATGCGGCGGCCGATGCGTGTGAATTGGCGCGCTGCACCGATGAGCAAGTGCGTGGGATTATCGGCCTGGGCTTGCCCGAGGCGATTCGCAGCCTGTACCCGGATCTGTTAGATGCTGCCCGTGTGGAGCGTATGCGGCATAGTTACAGCGAAAACTATCTGGCGCTGGAGTCCGCGCCGTCACCGCTGTTCCTGGGTGTGGCTGAGGGGTTGGAGGCTTTTCGTGCCGAGGGTTATCGCCTGGCGGTGGCTACCGGCAAGGGGCGTCATGGCTTGCAGCGGGTGCTGGCAGATCGAGGTTGGTTGGATTATTTCGACTACAGCCGCTGCGCCGATGAAACCGCAAGCAAGCCGGATCCGTTGATGCTGCACGAGATTCTCGCGCAAAGTGGTGTCGCCGCGAGGCAGGCCTTGATGGTGGGGGATTCGTCCTTCGATCTGCAGATGGCGCAGCGCGCCGGTATGGATAGCGTGGCGGTTGGCTATGGCGCGCAGTCGCTAGAGGCCTTGCGTGCGCATAAGCCGACGCTGGCAATAGGATGTTTTACCGAGTTGCGTGCCTGGCTTAGTCGGTGCGCCAGTGGGCAATCAGTTGAGGTGAGAGAACATGTCGGATGAATGGAAGGCCGCAGCTGGTGCTGATGGCGAGGGTAAAAGCTGGAAGCTGCTGGAGAAGACCTTGCTCGCTGGCGTGCAGGAGCAGCGTCGGTCCCGGCGTTGGGGTATCTTCTTCAAGCTGCTGACCTTTATCTATCTGTTTGTCGCCTTGGCGCTGTTTGCGCCGATGCTCGACCTGCAGAAGCCTGCTGGCAAGGGAAAGAGCCATACGGCTCTGATTGAAGTGCGCGGGATGATTGCCGATAAGGAGTCTGCCAGCGCCGACAATATTGTCGGCAGCCTGCGTGCGGCTTTTGAGGACAGCAAGACCAAGGGCGTGATTCTGCGGATCAACAGCCCGGGTGGTAGTCCGGTGCAGTCCGGCTATATCTATGACGAAATTCGGCGGCTGCGCGCCGAGTATCCGGCCATCAAGCTGTATGCGGTGATTACCGATCTCGGCGCTTCCGGTGCCTATTACATTGCCAGTGCGGCTGATGAAATCTATGCCGATAAGGCCAGTCTGGTGGGTTCGATTGGCGTTACTGCGGCGACCTTTGGTTTTGTGGGGGTGATGGAGAAGCTAGGGGTTGATCGCCGGGTTTACACCTCTGGTGAGCATAAGGCGTTTCTGGATCCGTTCCAGCCGCAAAAGGCGGAAGAAACCAAATTTTGGCAGGGCGTGCTGGAGACCACTCATCGCCAGTTCATTGCCAGTGTTAAGCGGGGGCGCGGCGATCGCTTGAAGGATGCCGAGCACCCCGAACTTTTTTCCGGTTTGGTCTGGTCGGGTGAGCAGGCGCTGCAACTGGGCTTGATCGATGCGCTGGGCAATACCAGTTACGTGGCCCGTGAAGTGATTGGCGAGAAGGAGTTGGTCGACTTCACCGTGGAAGAGTCGCCCTATGACCGTTTCGCGAAAACTCTGGGTGCCAGCATGGCCGAGCGAATCGCGCTGTGGATGGGCTTTCAGGGGCCGGCCTTGCGCTAGCTATTGCGAGTGGTAAGTAAGCCCGGTCATCGACCGGGCTTGTTTGTTTAAGGGATGTCGATGCCGGCTATGTGCAGCATGTCGACCAGGCGAATCAGGGGCAGGCCGATCAGGCTGTTGCTGTCGCTGCCTTCGGTGCTGCGGAACAGGCTGACTCCCAGGCCTTCGGCTTTGAAGCTGCCGGCGCAGTCGAAGGGTTGCTCGGCCTGCAAATAGCGGGTGATTTGCGCTTCGCTGAGTTGGCGAAAGTGCACGGTGAAGGGGATGCAGTCGGTCTGCTGCTGGCTGGTTGCGCTGTTGAGCAGGGTCAGGCCGGTGAGGAAGGTAACGCTATTGCCGCTGGCGGCAAGCAATTGCTCGCGGGCGCGCTCAAGGCAGTGGGGTTTGCCGAGAATCTGGTTGTTCAGTATGGCGACCTGGTCTGAGCCGATAATCAGGTGCTGTGGGTAGGCTGCGCTCAGCGCTTGGGCTTTTTCCTCGGACAGGCGGCGAACCAGGGCTTCGGCGCTTTCACCTGGGTGCGCGCTTTCGTCGATGGCCGGCGCGCTCCAGCTGAAGGGCAGGCGCAGGCGGGCGAGTAATTCGCGTCTATAAGGCGAGCTGGATGCAAGCACCAGAGGCAGCACGGCGTTTTCCTTTATATGGCAATCTGAGCGGTGGGCGATTTTAGCCGGCGTGGCGGATGCTGGACAGGCCGAATATCCTTTGACAGCGGCGGGTTGCATCCCTAGAATGCGCCGCCTATGTCAAATGGCCCGATTCCACCTCACGTTGATCCGCGCAAGTTAGCTGATCGCAGCGCTACCCTCGAAGGTGAGCTGCAGCTGGCTGAATTGTCGCGACTCTGCGGCCCGCTTGCCGATAACCACGGCATGGTGCGTACGAAGTTCTTCTTCGAGCGCGACGAGCGCAATGCTGTAGTTTTTCACAGCGAGCTCGAGGTTGAAGTCAAGATGGTTTGCCAGCGTTGTCTGGAGTTGGTCACTTTGCCGATCTACAGTGCTTGTGATTACGCTGTGGTGAAAGAGGGTGCGAATACCCAGTCAGTGCCGCAAGGCTATGACGTGCTTGAATTGGGTGAAGACCCATTGGATCTGCTGGCGCTGGTTGAGGAGGAGCTGTTGCTCGCCTTGCCCATTGTCCCGGCTCATGACCCTAAAGATTGCCAGCAGCCGGCCGGCCTCGAAGAGCCCGAGTCGAGCGAGGACGAGGTAACGCGGTCCAACCCGTTCAGTGTATTGGCACAGTTAAAGCGTGACCCAAACGTTTAGGAGTTAATTAGTTATGGCTGTTCAGCAGAACAAAAAATCCCGTTCCGCCCGTGATATGCGTCGTTCCCACGATGCTCTCGAAGGCAGCACCCTGTCCGTTGAGAAGACCACCGGTGAAGTTCACCTGCGTCACCACGTATCGCCGGAAGGCGTTTATCGTGGTCGCAAAGTGATCGACAAGGGCGCTGACGAGTAATCCTTGTCCGCTCCGATCATCGCGATTGATGCAATGGGTGGGGACTTCGGTCCCCACTGCATTGTTCCGGCCAGCATCGCCTGTCTGGTTGAATACCCTTCGTTGCACCTGGTCCTCGTCGGCCAATCCTCTTTTCTTGAATCTCTGATTGCCCGCTACCCCGGCGTCGATCGCACGCGTCTGCGTGTCGAACATGCTGGCGAAGTCATTGCGATGGACGAGCGTCCGGCGCAGGCGCTGCGCGGCAAGCCTGATTCGTCGATGCGGGTGAGTCTGGAGTTGCTCCGTAGTGGCGCGGCCCAGGCCTGCGTCAGTGCCGGTAATACCGGTGCCTTGATGGCCTTGTCGCGCTATGTGCTGAAGACCCTGCCGGGGATTGATCGCCCGGCCATGGTGACGGCTATTCCGACCCAGGCGGGTTACTGCCATTTGCTCGACCTGGGGGCCAATGTCGATTGCAGTGCCGAGCACCTCTATCAGTTTGCCGTAATGGGGTCGGTGACGGCTGAGGCGCTGGGTGTCGTCAGGCCGCGGGTGGCACTGCTCAATGTGGGTACCGAGGAGATCAAGGGCAGTCAGCAGGTCAAGCTGGCGGCCAGTCTGCTGCAGGGGGCTGTGGGGCTGAACTACATAGGCTTTGTCGAAGGTGACGGGCTCTATCGTGGCGAGGCGGATGTGGTGGTCTGCGATGGCTTTGTCGGCAATATCCTGCTCAAGTCCAGCGAGGGCTTGGCGGCGATGATCGCGCAGCGTATCGAGGCGCTGTTCAGATCCAGCTTGGCGGCGCGTCTGGTGGGGGTTTTGGCGTTGCCGTTGTTGCGCCGCCTGCAGGATGATCTGGCGCCTGCGCAGCACAATGGCGCGAGTTTCGTCGGTCTGCAGGGCATAGTGGTGAAAAGCCATGGAGCCGCAGGTCCCGATGGCTTCAAGAGCGCTATTCGCCGAGCTTTGACGGAGATTGAGGAAAATCTGCCGCAACGTTTGCACGGCCGGCTCGGCGAGCACTTGCTTTAGGATGTGACCGCAACTGGCCGCCTGCCATCCAACTGTCAGTTTGTTGCGCTTGGCTAGGCCGGGCGCAAATTTCCGACGATCAAGATCATTAGGAACAGGTTTCCATGTCTGCATCTCTCGCATTCGTCTTCCCTGGCCAGGGCTCCCAGTCTCTGGCAATGTTGGCCGAGCATGGCGCTCGGCAGCCGCTGATTCTGAATACCTTTGGCGAAGCTTCCGAAGCCCTGGGTTATGACCTCTGGGCGTTGACCCAGCAGGGCCCGGAAGAGCAACTCAATCAAACCGACAAGACCCAGCCGGCGATCCTGGCGGCTTCCGTTGCGCTGTGGCGCTTGTGGCTGGCCGAGGGTGGTGCGCGTCCGGCCTTCGTCGCCGGTCATAGCCTGGGTGAGTACTCGGCGCTGGTAGCCGCCGGCAGCCTGTCGTTGGCGGCCGGGGTCAAGTTGGTCGAGCACCGTGGGCAGTTGATGCAGCAGGCTGTGCCGGCTGGGCAGGGCGGCATGGCCGCTATTCTCGGTCTGGAAGATGCCGATGTGTTGGCCGCCTGCGCCGAGGCGGCGCAGGGGGAAGTGGTCAGCGCAGTGAACTTCAACGCGCCAGGCCAGGTGGTGATAGCCGGCGGTGCGGCCGCTGTAGCGCGCGCTATTGAAGCCTGCAAGGCGCGTGGTGCCAAGCGCGCCATGCCGCTGCCGGTCAGCGTGCCTTCGCATTGCGCCTTGATGCGTCCGGCTGCCGAACGCTTTGCCGAGGCCGTTGCGGCAATCGACTGGCAAACCCCGCAAATCGCCCTGGTGCAGAACGTCAGTGCCGCGGTGGTGACTGACCTCGAGAGTCTCAAGCGCGACTTGCTGGCGCAGCTCTACAGTCCGGTGCGCTGGGTTGAGTCGATGGTCTGCCTGGCGGGGCAGGGTGTGACCGATTTGGTTGAGTGCGGTCCTGGTAAGGTGCTGTCCGGTTTGAACAAACGCTGCGTGAAAGGCATCAATACCCACAACTTGGACACCCCGGACGCTTTCGCTGCCGCGCGTGCGGCCCTGGTCTGATTAAGGAGAAATTCTATGAGCCTACAAGGTAAGGTCGCGCTGGTTACTGGCGCTAGCCGTGGTATTGGCCAGGCAATCGCCCTGGAATTGGGTCGTCAAGGCGCTGTGGTGATAGGCACTGCAACCTCCGCTGCGGGTGCCGAGCGGATCGCCGAAACCCTGAAAGCCAATGGCATCGAAGGTGCTGGTCTGGTGCTGGATGTCAGCAGTAATGAATCGGTTGCCAGCACCCTTGAGCATATCCAGCAACATCTGGGTCAGCCGTTGATTCTGGTCAATAACGCTGGTATCACCCGCGATAACCTGATGCTGCGGATGAAGGATGACGAGTGGTTCGATGTCATCAATACCAACCTGAGCAGCCTGTACCGGCTGACTAAGGCGGTACTGCGCGGCATGACCAAGGCGCGTTACGGGCGCATCATCAATATCGGCTCGGTAGTTGGCGCCATGGGCAACGCCGGCCAGGTAAACTATGCTGCGGCCAAGGCCGGGCTGGAAGGTTTCGGTCGTGCGTTGGCGCGCGAAGTCGGTTCGCGGGCGATTACCGTGAACGCTGTTGCACCAGGTTTTATCGACACCGATATGACCCGCGAACTGCCGGAAGCCCAGCGTGAAGCGCTGCTTACCCAGATTCCGCTGGGCCGTTTGGGGCAGGCTGAAGAGATCGCGAAAGTGGTCGCTTTCCTCGCTTCTGATGGCGCGGCTTATGTCACAGGCGCTACTATCCCTGTGAATGGCGGGATGTACATGAGCTAAATGTGACGGATGCCTTCAGAAAACTGTCATAGATGCTGTCTAAAATCCGTTATAAAGCTGCAACAGGTTTATAGGCAGATCGTTGAAGTGTTCCTGGGGGCTCCCCGGCATTCAGCTTGAAATGCTAAAAACCCTTTCTATACACTTGGCCGCAGATTAGTGGCCTGGATTTGTCCCATTAGGAGTGAGAACAAGGTATGAGCACCATCGAAGAACGCGTCAAGAAAATCGTTGCCGAGCAACTGGGCGTCAAAGAAGAGGAAGTAACCAACAGCGCTTCCTTCGTCGAAGACCTGGGTGCCGACTCTCTTGACACCGTTGAGCTGGTGATGGCTCTCGAAGAAGAATTCGAGACCGAGATCCCGGACGAACAAGCCGAGAAGATCACCACCGTTCAGGAAGCTATCGATTACGTTACCGCGCACGCGTAAACGCAATCGTCGGTTCCCGACTCGGAAAAGCCGCACTCCCTAATCAGGTGTGCGGCTTTTCTTTAAGCGCATTCCTAGCGTCGTAAAACTAGAAAAGGAGATTGCTGTGTCGCGTAGACGCGTCGTGGTTACCGGTATGGGCATGTTGTCGCCACTGGGTAACGATGTGCCGAGCAGTTGGCAGGGCATTTTGGCCGGGCGCAGTGGTATCTGCCTGCTCGAACATATGGACCTTTCCGCGTTTTCCACCCGTATCGGTGGTTCGGTTAAGGGCTTCAATGTCGAGGAATACTTGTCCGCCAAGGAGGCACGCAAGCTCGATCTATTTATTCAGTACGGTCTGGCCGCCAGCTTTCAGGCGATGCGCGATTCCGGGCTGGAAGTGACAGACGCCAACCGTGAGCGCATCGGTGTGGCCATGGGTTCGGGTATTGGCGGTTTGACCAATATCGAGAACAACTGCAGGGCTCTGCATGAGCAGGGGCCGCGGCGCATTTCGCCGTTCTTCGTGCCGGGCTCGATCATCAATATGATTTCCGGGTTCCTGTCGATCCATCTGGGTCTGCAGGGGCCTAACTACGCCATCGCCACCGCCTGTACCACCGGTACCCATTGCATCGGCATGGCGGCGCGCAATATCGCCTACGGCGAGGCCGACGTGATGGTCGCCGGCGGTGCCGAAATGGCCGCCTGCGGTCTGGGCTTGGGTGGTTTTGCTGCCGCGCGGGCCATGTCGACGCGCAACGACGATCCGACCCGGGCCAGCCGCCCATGGGACAAGGATCGTGATGGTTTTGTGTTGTCCGATGGCGCCGGCGCCCTGGTGCTGGAAGAGTTGGAACATGCCCTGGCGCGTGGCGCGCACATTTATGCCGAGCTGATCGGCTTTGGCATGAGCGGCGACGCCTATCACATGACCTCGCCGCCGGAAGACGGCGCGGGTGCCGCGCGCTGCATGACCAATGCCCTGCGGGATGCGGGCTTGCAGCCTGAGCAGGTGCAGTACATCAATGCCCACGGCACCTCGACCTCGGCCGGCGACAAGGCCGAAGTGGCCGCGGTGAAGTCGGTATTTGGCGAGCACGCCTACAAACTGGCGGTCAGCTCGACCAAGTCCATGACCGGCCATCTGCTCGGCGCCGCCGGTGCGGTGGAGGCAATCTTCTGCGTGCTGGCCATCCGTGATCAGGTCGCGCCGCCGACCATCAACCTGGATAACCCGGACGAGGGTTGCGACCTCGATTTCGTCGCTCATGGGGCCAAGGCCATGCCCATCGAGGTGGCACTGTCCAACTCCTTCGGTTTTGGCGGCACCAACGGCTCGCTGGTGTTCCGCCGGTTCGCCGGCTGATGCTGAGCTGGATCGACGGCCAGCCGGCCGAGCTGCTATCCGTCAAGGATCGCGGCTTGGCCTACGGCGATGGTCTGTTCGAGACCATCGCCGTCACGTCGGGCAAGGCTTCTTTGCTGGATCGCCATCTGGCACGCTTGGCCGCAGGCTGCGCGCGCCTGCAAATTCCTCTCGACATGGCGTTGCTAACTGCTGAGTTGCTGGCGTTCAGCCAACAGCTGGGCGATGGCGTGGCCAAGTTGATACTGACCCGCGGCGATGGTCTGCGCGGTTATGCCCCGCCGCAGCCGGCGCAGCCGCGACGCATCCTGCAAGGGGCGGCGAAACCGAGTTATCCCGTGCTCAATGCCGAGCAGGGCGTGCGCCTGTTTCCCTGCGCGACGCGCCTGGCCGAGCAGCCTCTGCTGGCGGGGCTGAAACACCTCAATCGTCTGGAGCAAGTGCTGGCGCGGGCCGAATGGCAGGACGCCGAGCATGCCGAGGGGCTGATGCTGGACGTCAGCGGGCGGGTGATTGAGGGGGTCTACAGCAACCTGTTTATCGTCAAACAGGATGTGTTGCTTACCGCGCAGCTGTCTCGCTGCGGGGTGGCCGGGGTGATGCGTGCGGAGTTGCTGGAGCAGGCCGCGGCTCTCGGTATCGAGTGCCAGGTGCGTGATCTCAGTTATGCCGAGTTGCTGGCGGGCGATGAAGTATTTCTCTGTAACAGCCTCTATGGCATCTGGCCGGTGCGCGCCTTGCTCACGCACGACTGGCCGGTCGGCCCACTCACCCGTAAACTGCAGAACATTGCCCGCGATCTACTGGACTGCTGATTCGTGATACGCAAATTATTGCTGCTGCTGGAAGGCGGCGTGTTGTTGGCTGGCTTGCTGGTGGCTTTTGTCGCCTGGCAGCAGCATACGGCGTTGCACCAGCCGCTGAATCTGACCGAGGAGTACTTGGTCGAGGTGCCAGCTGGGGCCACTCCCGGTGGCGTACTGAACCGGCTAGAAGACGACGGGGTGCTCGATAGCGCCTTCTGGCTGCGCCTGTACTGGCGTTTCAATCTGCGCAATCAGCCGTTGCACAGCGGCGAATATCGACTGACTCCCGGCCTCAAGGCGATCGACATGCTGGGGTTGTGGCGTCGCGGCGACGTGGTGCAGTACAGCCTGACCCTGGTCGAGGGTTGGAGCTTTCGTCAGGTGCGTGTGGCCTTGGCCCGTGAAAGCAAACTCGATCTGACCCTGAGCGAGCTGAGCGACGCGCAGCTGATGAAACGCCTGGGGCTGCCGGGGCTCAACCCGGAAGGGCGGTTCTTTCCGGATACCTATAGTTTTGTCCACGGCATGACTGACCTCGAACTGCTCAAGCAGGCGCACACTCGACTGGAACAGGTGCTGGCCGAGGAGTGGGCCAAGCGCGCCGAGGACCTGCCTTACAAAGAGCCCTACGACGCCTTGATCATGGCCTCGATGATCGAAAAGGAAACCGGGGTGCCGGAAGAACGCGGCGAGATCGCCGGTGTGTTTATCCGTCGCCTGCGTATCGGCATGCGCCTGCAGACCGATCCCACGGTGATCTACGGCATGGGCGAGCGCTATAACGGCAAAATCACCCGTGCCGATCTGCGTGAGCCGACGGCCTACAACACCTATACCATCGACGGCATGCCGCCGACCCCCATTGCCCTGGTCGGCCGTGAGGCCATCCATGCGGCGCTGAATCCGGTGGCTGGCAGCAGTCTGTATTTCGTCGCCCGGGGCGATGGCAGCCATGTGTTCACCAGTACCCTGGAGCAGCACAACCAGGCGGTACGCGAGTTTCAACTCAAGCGGCGCGAGGACTACCGGTCCAGCCCGGCCCCCGTAGCGCCTAATAAATAGCGCCCAACAATGAGTAAGGACAGTCTGTGAGCGGTTTGTTTATCACCCTGGAAGGTCCCGAGGGCGCCGGCAAGAGCACCAATCGCGAATACCTGGCCGAACGCCTGCGTGAGCAGGGCATTGATGTGCTGTTGACTCGCGAGCCGGGCGGCACGCCCTTGGCTGAGCGGGTGCGCGAACTGCTGCTGGCGCCCAGCGACGAGCCGATGGCGGCCGATACCGAGCTGCTGCTGGTATTCGCTGCGCGCGCCCAGCACCTGGCCCAGGTGATACGCCCGGCCCTGGCCCGTGGTTGCGTGGTGCTCTGTGACCGCTTCACCGATGCCACCTACGCCTACCAGGGCGGCGGCCGCGGCCTGTCCGAGACGCGTATCGCCGCGCTGGAGGATTTCGTGCAGGGCGGGTTGTGTCCCGATCTGACCTTGGTCTTCGATCTGCCGGTGGAGGTCGGCTTGGCCCGCGCCGCGGCCCGCGGTCGCCTGGACAGGTTCGAGCAGGAAGATCGCCGGTTTTTCGAGGCGGTGCGCCAGACCTACCTGCGCCGCGCCAGCCAGCAGCCGCAGCGCTATCGCATCCTGGATGCCGCGCAGTCGCTGAGCCAGGTGCAGCAGGCCCTGGATGCTTTGCTGCCGGAACTGCTGGAGCTGCAGCGTGGCTGAAGCCTACCCCTGGCAGGATTCGCTCTGGCAGCAACTGGCCGGGCGCACGCAGCACGCCCATGCCTATCTGCTGCATGGCCCGGCAGGCATAGGCAAACGCGCCCTGGCCGAGCGCCTGATGGCGCGTCTGCTCTGCCAGCGCCCCGAAGGGCTGGACGCCTGTGGCCAGTGCAAGTCCTGTCATCTGCTGGCGGCCGGCACCCATCCGGACAATTACATCCTCGAGCCGGAAGAGGCGGATAAGGCCATCAAGGTCGACCAAGTGCGTGAGCTGGTGGGTTTCGTGGTGCAGACCGCGCAACTGGCCGGGCGCAAGGTGGTATTGGTCGAGCCCGCCGAAGCGATGAACCTGAATGCCGCCAACGCCTTGCTGAAAAGCCTGGAAGAGCCTTCGGGCAATACCGTGCTGCTGCTGGTCAGTCACCAGCCCAGCCGGCTGCTGCCAACGGTGAAGAGCCGCTGCGTGCAGCAGGCCTGCCCTTTGCCCAGTGAGGCGATGAGCCTGGAATGGTTGGCCAAGGCGCTACCGGACTGCAGCGTGGACGAGCACCGCGAACTGCTGTTTCTGGCCGCCGGCTCGCCCTTGGCGGCCGTACGCATGCAGGCGCAGGGCGTCAGTGCCCAGCGCGCCCAGGTGGTCGAGGGGGTGAAAAAACTGCTCAAGCAGCAGATCGCCCCCAGTCAGCTGGCGGAAAGTTGGAATGCGGTGTCTCTGCAGCTGCTGTTCGACTGGTTCAGCCAATGGTCGCAGTTGATGTTGCGCTACCAGCTGACCCGGGATGAAGAGGGCCTCGGTCATGCCGATATGCGCAAGGTGGTGCAGTACCTGGCAGAGAAAACCCCGCAAGCCAAGGTGCTGCTGATTCAGGGTTGGTTGTTGGCGCAGCGACAGAAAGTCATGGCCAAGGCCAACCTCAACCGTGTGTTGCTTCTCGAAGCCTTGCTGGTGCAGTGGGCAAGCCTACCCGGACCGGGCTAGAATCGCTTATTGAGTCATAAAACCAGGAATGCCGCATGAGTCTGCCTCCTAACTTGGGCCCGCGTAACGGGATCTTGTCCCTGACCATCAAGGACAAGTCTGTGCTCTATGCCGCTTATATGCCCTTTATCAAGAATGGCGGTCTGTTTATCCCGACCAACAAGAGCTACAAGCTCGGCGATGAAGTGTTTATGTTGCTCAACCTGATGGACGAACCGGAAAAAATCCCGGTGGCCGGCAAGGTGGTCTGGATCACGCCCAAGGGGGCTCAAGGCAACCGCGCGGCCGGTGTCGGCGTGCAGTTCAATGATGGCGACAACAGTGCGCGCAACAAGATCGAAACCTACCTGGCCGGTGCGCTGACCTCGGATCGCCCGACTCACACGATGTAATAGCCGTAAGCGACAAGCCATAAGCTGCAAGCTAGAAGCGACAGGCTCTGAGTTTGTGGCTTGGTGCTTGAAGCTTGAAGCTTGAAGCTTGAAGCTTGAAGCTTGAGGCTCCCATGCTTATCGATTCCCACTGTCACCTCGATCGCCTCGATCTGGCCGCCCATAACGGCTCCCTCGATGCGGCGCTGGACGCTGCGCGGGCGCGCGGCGTCGGTCATTTTCTCTGCATCGGTGTCAGCGCCGACAACGCCGCGGCGGTCAAGGGTCTGGCCGAGCGTTATGCCGATGTCGATTGTTCGGTCGGCGTGCATCCGCTGGATCTCGAGCCCGGTGCCGCTCCTGCTCTGGACTGGTTGCTCGCCGAGCTGAACCATCCGCAGGTGGTGGCGATTGGTGAAACCGGCCTGGACTACCACTACCAGCCGGAAGCGGCCGAGTTGCAGCAGCAAGCCTTCCGCCTGCACCTGCAGGCCGCCCAGGTCACCGGCAAGCCGGTGATAGTGCATACCCGCGAGGCGCGCGCCGATACCTTGGCCTTGCTGCGCGAGGCGGCGCTGGCGCAAGCCGGCGTGCTGCACTGCTTTACCGAAGACTGGGAAATGGCCAAGGCGGCCCTGGATCTCGGTTTCTATATCTCGCTGTCCGGCATAGTCACCTTCCGCAATGCCGAGGCGCTGCGCGAAGTGGCGCGTTTGGTGCCGGCCGATCGTTTGCTGGTGGAGACCGACTCGCCTTATCTGGCCCCGGTACCGCATCGCGGCAAGCCGAATCTGCCGGAGTATGTGCGTGATGTGGCCGAGTACCTGGCCATTCTGCGCGGCGTCAGTTTCGAGCAGCTGGCCGAACAGACCACGACCAACTTTAAGCGCTTATTTCCTCTGGCTAGAGTCCTCTGAATCCAGGTGGCACCTGTACTGCTCTGAATTCGGCGCAAAAAAAACCCGGACTCTGGGGGATGAGTCCGGGTTAAGACCATTAGGAGTAAATCAAGGCACGCGGTCCACGGTACCTTGCCTGGCGGGGCGCTTGGGGGATACGCCGCACACCAGTAATCCTCAGTATCGGTGAAGATTGCCGATCGTCCAGGCCATTTAGCGGCATTCTTAAACGGATTTGGAATACCCAGCGAGCTGTTGAGTCCTCAACCTGTTCCCAGCTGGTGCAGCAGCTGCAAACTTTCCTCTATCACCGCGGTTGGCGTATAGAAATGCGGCGACAGACGGATGCCCGCACCGCGTTGCGCGCAGATGACTTGCTCCTGCTTCAGGCGCTCGAACAACTGCTGGTTCTGCCAGCCAGTCAGGCTGAAATTGACAATGCCGCCACGCCGCTGGGGATTCAGCGGGCTGTGCAGCTGGGCGCCGGGGATCTTCTGCAGACCATCGAGCAGCCATTGCACGCGTTCCTGCAGCGCCGCCTCGACGTGCGCCATGCCGACCTCCTCCAATAGTGACAGGCTGGCCTCCAGGGCCGTGGTGCCGAGCATATTCGGGCTGCCGCATTCGAAGCGCCTGGCGCTGCGGGCCGGCTGCCAGTCCGTGCGTTGGTAGTCGCCGGCGTGTTCGAGCATATGCCAGCCGTATTCGTGCAGTTTCAGCTGCTCGCGCAGGTCGCTGCGGCAATAGAACACGCCCAGGCCTTCCGGGCCGAGCAGCCACTTGTGGCCGTCGGCCATGGCGAAGGCACATTGACTGGCCTGAACATCGAAGGGCAGGGCGCCGAGCTGCTGGATCGCATCGACACAGAACAACACCCCGCGCTGCTGGCAGCCCTGGCCCAGGCGCGGTAAATCCAGGCGCAGGCCGCTGGCGTACTGCACCGCACTGATCGACAGCAGGCGGGTGCGTGGCCCGCAGGCGGCGAGCAGCGCGGCTTCGGGGTCACCCCGCTGCAGATCGATCTGGATCACTTCGACGCCAAAGCGCCTGAGCGCTTGCCAGACCACCCGGTTGGAGGGGAACTCCTCGTTGCTGATCAGCACTTGCTCGCCGGCCCGCCAGTCCAGGCCGAAGGCCACGAAGGAGAGGGCTTCCGAGGTGTTTTTCACCAAGGCGATATCGGCCCAGGAGGGCGCGTTGAGCAGGCGTTGCAGGCGTTCGCGCAGGCGCCGCTCAACCTGCAGCCAATCGGTATAATTGCGGGCACCGCTGCGCGTGTTCTGTTCGGCGAAGCGGCTGACCGCATCGGCCGCCCGTTTGGGCCAGGGGGAAACGGCCGCGTGGTTCAGGTAGCGCAGGCCAGGAAGGAGTGGAAACTCGTCATGAACAGCGTACATGGTCGGATGATCCGTGCAATTTGCCGTTAGTTAGGCATAATACGCGCCTTCGATTTTCGACCCCGTAGTCCTTTTATGCATAAAGAACCCCGCAAGGTCCGTGAGTTTCGCCGCCGCGAACAGGAAATTCTCGATACAGCGCTGAAGCTCTTCCTCGAACAGGGCGAAGACAGCGTGACTGTGGAGATGATTGCCGACACCGTTGGTATTGGCAAAGGCACCATCTACAAGCACTTCAAGTCCAAGGCGGAGATCTATCTGCGCCTGATGCTCGACTATGAGCGCGATCTCAACGAGTTGCTGCACTCGGCCGACATCGACCGCGACAAGGAAGCCCTGTCGCGTGCCTATTTCGAATTCCGTATGCGCGACCCGCAGCGCTATCGCCTGTTCGACCGCCTGGAAGAGAAGGTGGTCAAGGGTAATCAGGTGCCGGAGATGGTCGAGCAGCTGCACAAGATCCGTGCCTCCAACTTCGAGCGTCTGACCCAGCTGATCAAGGGCCGGATCGCCGAAGGCAAGCTGGAAGACGTGCCGCCGTATTTCCATTACTGCGCGGCCTGGGCGCTGGTGCATGGCGCGGTTGCGCTGTACCACTCGCCGTTCTGGAGCAATGTGCTGGAAGATCAGGAAGGCTTCTTCCAGTTCCTGATGGATATCGGCGTGCGCATGGGCAACAAGCGCAAGCGTGACGGCGACACCCCACTTAGCTGAGGTATTCAGCTGCTCGATAACGAATCTGCTGGGCTGGCGGCGACCCTATACTCGGCGCTCACCTTCGCTGGAGTCTTGCATGATCGTTGATCGCCAGGGCAGACGCTTTCGCAACCTGCGCATCAGCCTGACGGCTGCCTGCAACTATGCCTGCACTTACTGCGTGCCCGATGGCAAGCGCCTGGTGGCCGCGCAGGATGAGCTGTCGGCCGAAGCCATGCTGCGTGGCGTGGCCTATCTGATCGAGGCCGCCGGCATCGAACGGCTGCGCATCACCGGTGGCGAGCCGCTGGTCAGCCCCAAACTGGACAGTTTTTTGCGCGGGGTCAGCCAGCTCGGCCTGGCCGATATCAGCCTGACCAGCAATGGCCAGCTGCTGGCGCGCAAGCTACCGCTGCTGCTCGAGTGCGGCATGCGCCGGCTGAATATCTCCCTGGACACCCTGGATACCGAGGCATTCCGCTCGATCGCCCGTGGCGGCGACCTGGCCACCGTGCTGGATGGCCTGCAACAGGCGCGGGCGGCGGGCCTGCAGGTCAAGGTCAATATGGTGCCGCTGCGCGGGCAGAACCTCGATCAGGTGCTGCCGATGCTGGACTACTGCCTGGCCAATGGCTTCGAGCTGCGCTTTATCGAGTTGATGCGCATGGGTCATCTGGCCCGCGACGGTAATAGCTTCCAGCGCCAGTTTGTCGGCATGCCCGAGTTGCTCGGCATGATCGGCCAGCAGCATGACTTTACCCAGGCCAGCGCGGCGCTGGATGCCACGGCGCTGCGCTATGAGATACCCGGGCAGGGCTTTTTCGGCGTGATCGCCAACGAAAGCGTACCGTTCTGCCGCACCTGCTCGCGCCTGCGCCTGTCTTCGACCGGCTGGCTGCATGGCTGCCTGTCGTCGAGCAACCGCCACTATGTCGGCGATCTGCTCGACAAACCGCGTCATCAGGCCTTGCCGGCCTTGCAGGGGCTGCTGCTCAAGGCCCTAGGCGACAAGCAGGAGATTGCCTTCTCCGGTGGCGCGACCGTGATGAAGATTATTGGTGGCTAAGCTCGCCATCTGCTCTGAGTAGACCCTATGCAAGATCTCCCCATCAGCTATATCGAGCCGGTGTTCCGCCCGCCCAGCGAGGCCCATTCGCTGATTCTGCCGGTGACCAACGGCTGCTCCTGGAACCATTGCAGCTTCTGCGCTTAGTTACCCCTAATTGAACTCCTATAATCCCTACTAGCCACTCCTGTTTGCAATTTAGGTTCGATTTTTTCAGCCAGATTGGCTTATTTATGCGCACTCACCCTATGTTTAGTTACCCTAAACAAGTACCTAACGCCCAATAACTCATGAACCACAATCTCATTAGTTGAACTCTTGATCCGAGCAGTGCCGGTTTTTTGGCGTTAATCTAGGTCGTTTCTACAACCGCCTGCATGCGTAGCTTGAATCACGTGCGGATTACACTGTCGCAACTGGCCACAAAGCTTCCTTTACAAAGTCGAGTTTCTGGTGAGGCTTGAACTCTGTGGGCTTAGCTGCGGATACAGAGTACTAGTTTGCGGCTTTCTATTAGGTCGCCTAATGCAAGAAGCTAGGCTGCTTTACTAACAACTCAAGCATTGCCCGTGGTCTATGAGTTCTGTAGGGCTCTCATATTGCTATCAGTTCGCGAGGGCACTTTGGCTTGCCCGTTTTCGAGCGCGACTGGGCATAACGTTTCGACAAGGCGCGCCTGAACGATGCCGAACTGGCGGCACTAAAAGAGGCGATTGATCCGGTAGCGCTTGGCCTTGTGGGACTGTCGATTGGCAGCAGGGGCGAATTGGTAGATGTGAAAGGCAGGAAGATCCACAAGCCCGGTTTCCGTGACGCCATTGAAAAAGTTCTGGCTGTGCAGCTGAAGTGAAAACGGTCATCTAGGTTTGACTCGCTCCTTTGCACGCTTTTCAAGGAGCAGTTGCGTGAATCATTGAGGCGCTGAACGATATCTTCGGTGCCGAAGTGAGCGATGACGACCAACTGCAATTTCTCACTGGCATCGCCCAGCGCATCAGCCGCCAGGAGGATGTCATGGCCCAGGTAAACAACCGCTCGATTGAACAGGTGATGCACGGCCTGTTTCCCAAACGTGTGCTGGACACAGTGTTGGACGCCATGACTGACCACGAGAAGTTATCGCTGGAAGTGCTGGATAACGAGACCAAGACTCGGGCGTTTGAGTTGGTGATTTTGAAGATGCTGACGGCGGTGGGAGGCCTAGGGAAAAGTAACAGCAGCACTTATCTCAGGTCTTCTTGAGCGCCAATATTGATCAGGTGGACAGCTCTGACACCGGAGGTAGAAGGCCTGAAGGGTCGCAGGCGAGCTCGCCTGCGATGCGGTATAGCTTCTCGACGGTGATGTTTACCTCGCCACGCTCGATCCGCCCCACATAGCTGCGGTCGATATTGCACGCCAGCGCCAGTGCATCCTGGGAAATCCGGCAGGCTTTCCTCTGTATTCGGATGCGTTCCCCTAACGCTTTCGCCAACTTATCCATGACCGTCTCAATTCCACTTGAGGCGGCACTATCGTGCGTTTGCGGACGCACGAGCCACGGATTATAATCCGCATTTCTTTCGCGTTAACTCTTCTGGTGTCTCAATGAAATCGGCCTCGTTTATCTTCGACAGGCGTCTGTATGAGCTGCTTCAGGAGGCGGCATTTTTCAAGGTAGTTGTCGCGGCGACCGTGTTTTTATGCCGCGTGTTGCCCACTGCTACCCAGGCCTTTGTGCCGCTGGTATTTGCGCCAGGCGATGCCTGCCAGTTCGACTGGAGCCACGAGCACGTCGAGCTTGATGGCGTGCCGCAGACCATCAAGGTCGCGCATTTCCGCCTGGCCTACAGCCG
>NZ_JAUYNP010000257.1 GCF_030696055.1 Pseudomonas sp.
CCAGCTCTTCCTTCATGGCCTTTTCATGGGCCGACAGCTGCTTGGATTCCAGGGCCAGACGATCCGATTTGGCCTCCAGCCAGACGGAGTAGTTGCCTTCGTACGGAATGCCGGCGCCGCGGTCGAGCTCGAGAATCCAACCGGCGACGTTGTCGAGGAAGTAGCGATCGTGGGTGATCGCCACCACTGTGCCGGGGAAGTCGTGCAGGAAGTGCTCCAGCCAGGCCACCGAGTCGGCGTCCAAGTGGTTGGTCGGCTCGTCCAGCAGCAGCATGTCCGGGGCCGACAGCAGCAGGCGGCATAGGGCCACGCGGCGTTTCTCGCCACCGGACAGCACGGCGACCTTGGCGTCCCAGGCCGGCAGGCGCAGGGCGTCGGCGGCGACTTCCAGCTGACGTTCGAGGTTATGCCCGTCGCTGGTCTGCAGAATGGCTTCCAGCTTGGCCTGCTCGGCGGCCAGCTTGTCGAAGTCGGCATCCGGCTCGGCGTAAGCGGCGTAGACCTGATCCAGACGCGCCTGGGCGTCCTTGATCTGGCTGACGGCCTCTTCCACCACTTCGCGCACGGTCTTGTTCGGGTCGAGTTGCGGCTCCTGCGGCAGGTAGCCGACATTCAGCTCGGGCATCGGTCGGGCTTCGCCGTCGAACTCGCTGTCGACCCCGGCCATGATCTTCAGCAGGGTGGACTTGCCCGAGCCGTTGAGGCCGAGCACGCCGATCTTGGCGCCGGGGAAGAACGACAGGGAGATGTTCTTGAGGATTTCCCGCTTCGGCGGCACTACTTTGCTCAGCCGATGCATGGTGTAGACGTATTGAGCCATGGGTAACCTTGGTTCTAGACAGGAAACGAAAGAGAGGCTGGCAACTAAGAACCTATTTACGATCTGCTGCGCGTCGGCCAGCCGGCGTTAAAAACAGCCTCGAAATGCTCATTTACAGCTCGTAAACTCCGCTTCCTCGGCGCTTTGACCAGCCACCGGCTGTTACTACGTAGCGCCTTGCCTGGCTCTAGCTCGCGAGATCGTAAACAGATTCTGAGGCGAACAGCCCTCGCGCGGGGCCGCTGGCCAGGCCGCAAGGGCCGAGGGACAATGCCGTTGTAGGCCCAGGTGCATAACGCCGCGCGCGCGTGCGGCAAAGCTACCGGAATGCGCGGTGCAGGGCAAACGACGCTCGTCGCCAGCACTGGCACTTCGCCGCAGTTATGGCATGCTAGCCGCCCCCCGCCGTAACGGCATTGCCATGCGCCCAGGGGCCTGCCGAATTAAGTTCAGGACTCAGCTCATTGCCAACAGTCACGCCGCCATCCGCTCCGCAATCACCCGGCGAACCCTTGACGGTAGCGATGCGCAGTCCGAGCCGCGGGGCCTTGGTGCTGTTGGTAATGACCATGCTGAGCCTGCTGCTCTGGCAGCTGCGCCTGGAGTCCCACCAGCTGCTGGATAACCAGCGTCAGCTCAGCCTGGCCTACAGCGCGCAACTGGCCAATCACCTGTCGCTGAATATGGGCCTCAAGGCCAGCGCCGGGCAGGCCCTGCTCCAGCTCCACGTGCCGCCGCCGGCTAATCCTGAACGCCAGGAAGAGCTGCTGCGCAGCCTGCGCGGGGTATTTCCGACCTTGCGCAGCCTGGCCTGGTTGAACGCGCAAGGCCAAGTCGTGGCCGATAGCGACGCGCAGACGCTGGATCGGCTGTATCTGGCCGATCTGCACCAGCGCGCGGGCCAGCAGGCGTTCTTCTATTCCTTCAGCGCCAATGATCACGGCCGCATCTACCTGCTGCTGCGCCACAACAACGACAGTGCCGCCAGCGGTTTCTGGGTGCTGCGCCTGACCAACAAGGCGTTGCGCAACTGGCTCAGCGAACACCACCAGAGCCCCCACCAGTGGCTGCTGGAGGACCGCCATGTGCAGCGGGTGATTGTCAGCTATAGCGGCCAGGCGTCCACGGCCGACACCATCGCCCCGCCGGTGACCGCGGAAAACCTCGCCAACAGCATTCTCACCACGCCGCTGAGCGGCAGCGACTGGCAACTGCGCGCGCTGTTCAACGAACGCCAGGCGCGCGCCGCTCAGCTGCCGCAGCTGGCCAGCAAACTGCTGCTGTTTATCTTCTGCGCCCTGCTCACCCTGTTCGCGCTGTACCGCCTGTTGCATGAGCGGCGCAATCTACATGCGCTCAATACCGCCTCGCGGCGCTCGCTGCAGCAGGCCGCCAGCGTGCTGGGGGCCATCGAAGAGCGGGTGCTGGTCACCGACAGCAATGGCCAGCTGCAGTACCTCAACCCCCAGGCCGAGGCCCTGTTCGGCCTGAGCAATAAGGCGGCGCATAACTGGCACCTGCTGCAGCTGTTGCCGCGCCTCGACCCCCTGCTGCTGCACGGCAACAACGCGCACCAGGAACTCGGCCCGGACCTGGTGGAAATCCAGCAGAACGGCATGCCGCGCCTGTATGACATCAGCCGCAGCGACCTCGGCGAAGAGCACCAGCACAGCGGTTTCGTCTGGGTGCTGCGCGATGTCACCGAAGAGCAGCACGCCACCCAGGTGCTGCAGGAAACCCGCCGGCGCTACCAGGACATCTTCGAGGGCACCGGCACCGCGCTGTGCGTGCTCGACCTGGGCGAGCTGCACAGCTACCTGCAACGCCAGCAATTGCGCGACCCCCACAGCCTCAGCCGCTGGCTGGCGGCCGATCCGCAGCACCACCAGGAACTCTGCCAGCGCATGCGCCTGACCGAGACCAACCAGGTGGCCTTGCAGCTGCTCGGCGTCGATTCCAACCAGCAAGCCTGGCAGCACCTGTTCAACAGCGGCCCGCTGCATGCCGAAGGCTTCCGCCTGCAACTGATCCACGCCCTGCTCACGGGCAGCGGCCTGCTGGAAATGGAGCGGCAGATCACCACCCCCCAGGGCCACGAGCGCCACCTGTGGCTGCTCCTGCGCCTGCCGGACAACCCGGATGACCTCAAGGCGGTCACCCTGAGCATCAGCGACATCACCAGCCGCAAGCGCATCGAGACCTCGTTGATCGAGCGCGAGCGCTTCTGGTCCGATGTGGTCAACGCGGTGCCCGACACCATCTACGTGCACGACATAGTCGCCAAGCGGGTGATGTACAGCAACAACCACCTGGGTCCGCAACTGGGCTACAGCAAGGCCGAACTGCGCGAGCTGGGCGATCGTCTGTGGGAAAAGGTCCTGCACCCCGACGACGTCGAACTCTACCAGCGCATGCGCAATATCCAGCAGGTGCTGGGCAAGGGCCAGCTGATGCAGTTCGAATTGCGCTGGCGGCATCGCGACGGCAGCTGGCACTGGTTCGACATCCGCGAACAGGCCCTGGCCTACGACAAGCAGGGCCGGGTCAGCCGGCTGATCGGCGTGGCCAAGGACATCACCGGGCAGATCGAACGCAGCGAATCCCTGCGCACCAGCGAGCAGCGCTACCGCCTGCTAGCGGAAAGCATCAGCGACGTGATCTTCTCCACCGACGATAGCCTGCAACTCAACTATGTCAGTCCCTCGGTCAGCCAGGTGCTCGGCTACGACAGCGAATGGGCGCTGGCCAACGGCTTCCACAGCCTGGCGACCAACCCACGGCAGCTGTCGGGCTTCTATGAGCTGCTCGAGCGGGTGCGCAATGCCCTCGGCGATCCGCAGCGCCTGGCCGAGCTGCGCGCGCAGTTCCTGCCGCAGCTGTTCGTCTTCGACTGCCTGCGCGCCGACGGCCAGAAGATCCCGGTGGAACTGCGCCTGGTGCCCATGTGGGACGATAGCGGGCGCTTCGAGGGCCTGCTCGGGGTCGGCCGCGACATCGGCCAGCAGCGCCGCGCGGAGAAAGACCTGCGCATGGCCGCCACGGTGTTCGAGCACTCCACCGCGGCCATTCTGGTGACCGATCCGGCCGGCTATATAGTCCAGGTCAACCACGCCTTCAGCCGGGTCAGCGGCTACAGCTCGCAACAGATTCTCGACCAGCTGCCGAGCATGCTCACCGCCGACACCCAGCAGGCCAGCCACCTCAACTTCGTGATCCGCCAGCTCAACCAGCAAGGCAGCTGGGAGGGCGAGGTGTGGCTGAAACGCCGTAACGGCGAGAAATTCCCGGCCTGGGTCGGCATCACCGCGGTCAAGGACGATGAAGGCGACCTGGTCAGCTATGTGTGTTTCTTCAGCGACATCAGCGAGCGCAAGGCCAGCGAGCAGCGCATCCACCGCCTGGCCTACTACGACGCCCTGACCCAGCTGCCCAACCGCACGCTGTTCCAGGACCGCCTGCACAGCGCCCTGCAGCATGGCGAGCGGCATAACGAGTGGGTCGCGCTGATGTTCCTCGACCTCGACCGCTTCAAGCCGATCAACGACTCCCTCGGCCATGCCGCCGGCGACCGCATGCTCAAGGAAGTGGCGGTGCGCCTGGCCGCCTGCGTCGACGGCGACGACACCGTGGCGCGCATGGGCGGCGACGAGTTCACCCTGCTGCTGCAATCCCAGGTCAACCGCGAGGCGGCCCTGAAGCGCGCCATCCATGTCGGCGAACAGATTCTCGCCAGCCTGGCGCAGCCCTTTATTCTCGAAGGCCGCGAGTTCTTCGTCAGCGCCAGTATCGGCATCGCCCTCAGCCCCCAGGACGGCAACGAGCTGAGCCAGCTGATGAAGAACGCCGACACCGCCATGTACCACGCCAAGGAACGCGGCAAGAACAACTTCCAGTTCTACCAGGCCGATATGAACGCCAGCGCCCTGGAGCGCCTGGAGCTGGAGAGCGACCTGCGCCACGCCCTCGAACAGGGCGAGTTCAAGCTGTATTACCAGCCGCAATTCTCCGGCGACGGCAAACGCCTGACCGGCGCCGAGGCCCTGCTGCGCTGGCAACACCCACAGCGCGGTCAGGTGCCGCCGAACGACTTTATTCCGGTGCTGGAAGAGTTGGGCCTGGTGGTGCAGGTCGGCGACTGGGTGCTGCGCGAGTCCTGCCGCCAGCTGAGCGCGTGGCACCAGGCCAAGGTGCGGGTGCCGAAGATCTCGGTCAACCTGTCGGCCCGGCAATTCGCCGAGGGCGACCTGGACCGGCGCATCGCCGGCATCATCCAGGACAGCGGCATACCCCCCGCCTGCCTGGAGCTAGAGCTGACCGAAAGCATCCTGATGGAAGACGTGGCCAATGCCATGCACACCCTGGCCGCCCTCAAGCGCCTGGGGGTGTGCATCGCCATCGACGACTTCGGCACCGGCTACTCCTCGCTGAACTACCTCAAGCAGTTCCCCATCGACGTGCTGAAGATCGACCGCAGCTTCGTCGATGGCCTGCCCCATGGCGAACAGGACGGCCAGATCGCCCGCGCCATCATCGCCATGGCCCACAGCCTGAACCTCACGGTGATCGCCGAAGGGGTGGAAACCCTGGCCCAGCTGGACTTCCTGCGCGGCCACGACTGCGACGAAGTGCAGGGCTTCCTGCTCGGCCGGCCGATGCCCGCCCAGCAGTTCACTGCGCTGTTCAGCGGTACCGCGCTATTTATGCTCAGCTAGACGCAATGGGTAGGATGGGTTAGCCGCAGAGGCGATGTGCGGCGAGACCGCATTTTCTGCGCGGCGTAACCCATCATGGCGGCACGCCTGCCGACGCCACGTTGGGTTACACGGCGCCTAAAATCCGCGACTTGCCTGAAGCGGGCATCCGCCGCTAACCCAACCTACGCACAACCCAACGCCCGCCCATGAGCCCCGCTTGTCCAGCAGATGATCAAGCTTCATATGCCTGTTCGCGCCGGATGGGGTAGAATTCGCCCCTTCTTTCCACCGCCCAGCTGATTTTCTCAGGGGATTGCCATGTTCAGCCGTGATTTGAATCTTGCCCGTTTTGACGCCGATTTGTTTGCCGCGATGGAGCAAGAAGCCCAACGCCAGGAAGAGCATATCGAGCTGATCGCCTCGGAAAACTACTGCAGCCCGGCGGTGATGGAAGCCCAGGGTTCGGTGCTGACCAACAAGTACGCCGAAGGCTATCCGGGCAAGCGTTACTACGGTGGCTGCGAGTACGTCGACGTGGTCGAGCAGCTGGCCATCGACCGCGCCAAGCAGCTGTTCGGCGCCGACTACGCCAACGTCCAGCCGCACTCCGGCTCACAGGCCAACTCGGCCGTGTATATGGCCTTGCTGAACCCCGGCGACTGCGTGCTGGGCATGAGCCTGGCCCACGGTGGCCACCTGACCCACGGCGCCAGCGTCAGCTTCTCCGGCAAGATCTATAACGCGGTGCAGTACGGCATCGACAACGTTACCGGCCTGATCGACTACGACGAAGTCGAGCGCCTGGCCGTCGAACATAAGCCGAAGATGATCATCGCCGGCTTCTCCGCCTATTCGCAGGTGCTGGACTTCGCCCGCTTCCGCGCCATCGCCGACAAGGTTGGCGCCTACCTGTTCGTCGACATGGCGCATGTCGCCGGTCTGGTTGCCGCGGGGGTGTACCCCAACCCGGTGCCGTTCGCCGACGTGGTCACCACCACCACCCACAAGACCCTGCGCGGCCCGCGCGGCGGCCTGATCCTGGCGCGTGCCAACGAAGCCCTGGAGAAGAAGTTCAACTCCGCGGTCTTCCCGGGCGGCCAAGGCGGCCCGCTGGAGCACGTGATCGCCGCCAAGGCGGTGTGCTTCAAGGAAGCCCTGCAACCCGAGTTCAAGGCCTATCAGCAGCAAGTGATCAAGAACGCCCAGAGCATGGCCAGCGTGTTTATCGACAACGGCTATGACGTGGTCTCCGGCGGCACCGAGAATCACCTGTTCCTGCTGTCCCTGATCAAGCAGGACATCACCGGTAAGGACGCCGACGCCGCCCTGGGTCGCGCCTTTATCACAGTGAACAAGAACAGCGTGCCGAACGACCCGCGTTCGCCCTTCGTCACCTCCGGTCTGCGTATCGGCACTCCGGCAGTGACCACCCGCGGTTTCAAGGAAGCCGAGTGCCAGGAGCTAGCCGGCTGGATCTGCGACATCCTGGCTGACCTGAACAACGAAGCGGTCATCGATGCCGTGCGTGAGAAGGTCAAGGCCGTCTGCGCCAAGCTGCCGGTGTACGGCAACTAAGCTCAGCGTTCTGGCTGCATAAAAATGCCCGGCATCTGCCGGGCTTTTTCGTTTCTGTAGAACCCACTCTACGCGGCCACCTCGGCAAAACCCTGGCGAATCTCCGCCTCCGGCAGGTTGTCGCCGATCAACACCAGCACGCTCTCGCGCACCTCGTCCGTCGCCCACTCGCTGTCGAAGTCGAAGCCGTACAGGCGCAGCACGCCCTGGAACACCATGCGCCGCGCTTCGCCGGCGATGCTCAGCACGCCCTTGTAGCGCAGCAGCGCGTTGCCGTGTTGCTCCAGCAGCCATTGCATAAAGGCACTGAGTTTGTCGAGATCCAACGGCTGCTCGCTCTTCAGCACCAGGGTGGCGATGCGATCCGGCGTGGCCGCTGCCGGCGCCAACGGCCGCAGGCTCAGCGCCGGGGCGATATCGGCATTCAGGTTGAAACCGCGGATATCCAGCAGTTCGGCCAGGTCGATACGGCCGTGCTCGACCACCCGCAGCGGCGCCCGCCGGTTGATGCGCTGCAGGCGCTGACCGAGCGCCTCGACCCGGACGGCGTCCACCAGGTCGGTCTTGCTTAGCAGGATGCGATCGGCGAAACCGACCTGGGCCTGGGCGATACTTTCCTGCAAGTGGCGCTCGGCGTTGGCCGCGTCCACCAGGGTGAGGATGCCGTCCAGCACATAGCGCTCGCACAACTCGTCGCCCGCGAAGAAGGTTTGCGCCACCGGCGCCGGGTCGGCCAGGCCGGTGCACTCGATCACCAGGCGATCGAAGGCCAGCTCGCCGCTGTCGAGCTTGTCCAGCAGCAGGTACAGGGCCTTTTCCAGTTCGACATGGATAGAGCAGCAGACGCAGCCATTGGCCAGGGTCAGCACCTGCACCGGCTCGCGGCCCAGCAACTGGCCGTCGATCGGCGTGTCGCTGAACTCGTTCTCTATCACCGCCAGCCTGAGGCCGTGCTCGGCCTGCAGCATATGCCGCAGCAGGGTGGTCTTGCCGGCACCGAGAAAGCCGCTAAGCACTGTGACGGGAATAGGTTGGGACATGCGGCTCTCCAAAATAACGCACGCCACGGCTAGCGTGGCGTGTGCTGTCAGTTATTTACACAACCTGCTCCGATAAGCGTCGCGAGCGCAGGCAGGTTGAGGGTGGCCAGCGCGGAGAAGCCGCAATGTACTGCAGTACATGAGGACTTCGAGCACTGCCCACACTCAAGATGCCAAGCGCAGCAGCTTAGCGGGGTAGGTTCAACAACAACGAACGGGACGTCCCTTACCTCCGCCGTAGCGAGCTTCCTGGCGTTCGCGGAAGAACGCCTCGTAGCTCATCACCGGCAGCTGAGGATGCTGCGTCTGCATGTGCTCGACATAGGTGTCGTAGTCGGGCATGCCCACCAGCATGCGCGCGGCCTGGCCGAGGTACTTGCCCATGCGGCTGAGATCATTGAACACGCGGTTCTTCCTTTTAATAGTGCCGGGCCAGCGCAACTGACCCGGCGGGCTAAGCACTCAGACGTCAGGCATGACCTGGAACGGGGCTTCCTTGTCCGTACGCTCGCTGCGCACCCAGGCGGCGCGACCGACCTTCAGCGCATAGAACAGCACGCTGCACACCACCACCAGGAACAGCACGCTGAGGGTGGCGTTGGTGTAGGCGTTCATGATCACGTTCTGCATCTGCCCCAGGTCCTTGGCCGGGGCCAGCACCTGCCCCGCCGCCAGGGCCGCCTCGTACTTCTTGGCCAGGGCGAGGAAGCCGACGGCCGGGTTGGCATCGAACAGCTTGATCAAACTGGCCGTGGTGGTGCAGATCAGCAGCCAGACAGCCGGCAGCAGGGTGACCCAGACGTACTGCTGGCGCTTCATCTTGATCAGCACCACGCTGCACAGCATCAGGGCGATGCCGGCGAGCATCTGGTTGGAGATGCCGAACAGCGGCCACAGGGTATTGATGCCGCCCAGCGGATCGATCACGCCCTGATACAGCAGGTAGCCCCACAGCGCCACGCAGCCGGCGGTGGCCAGCACGTTGGCGCCCCAGGATTCGGTGCGTTTGAGCGACGGCACGAAGGTGCCGAGCAGGTCCTGCAGCATAAAGCGCCCGGCGCGGGTACCGGCGTCCACCGCGGTGAGGATAAACAGCGCCTCGAACAGAATGGCGAAGTGGTACCAGAAGGCCATGGTGCTCTGACCCGGCAGCACCTGATGGAGGATCTGCGCTATGCCCACGGCCAGGGTCGGCGCACCGCCGGCACGGGCCAGGATGGTGGTCTCACCTATATCCCGGGCCACTGCCTCCAGCGCTTGCGGGGTGATGGCGAAGCCCCAGCCGCTGACCGCCGCCGCCACGCTGGCGACATCGGCGCCGACTATGGCCGGCGGGCTGTTCATGGCGAAGTACACGCCCGGCTCGATGATCGAGGCGGCGACCATGGCCATGATCGCCACCATCGACTCCATCAGCATGCCGCCGTAACCGATATAGCGCGCATGGGATTCATTGGCCAGCAGCTTGGGCGTGGTGCCCGAACTGATCAGCGCATGGAAGCCGGAAACCGCGCCACAGGCGATGGTGATAAACAGGAAGGGGAACAGCGCGCCTTTCCACACCGGGCCGGTGCCGTCGGTGAACTGGGTCAGCGCCGGCATCTTCAGCTCGGGGGCGAGGATCAGGATACCGATGGCCAGGGCGACTATGGTGCCGATCTTGAGGAAGGTCGACAGGTAGTCGCGTGGCGCCAGGATCAGCCACACCGGCAGCACCGCGGCGACGAAGCCGTAGCCCACCAGCATCCAGGTGATCTGCTCACCGGTGAAGGTGAACACCGTCGCCCAGTAGGGGTCCTGGGAAATCACCCCGCCCAGCCAGATCGAGCCGAGCAGCAGGGCCACGCCGACCACTGATATCTCGCCGATCCGCCCCGGGCGGATATAGCGCATATAGACGCCCATAAACATGGCGATCGGGATGGTCGCCATCACCGTGAACATGCCCCAGGGGCTGTGCGCCAGGGCCTTGACCACGATCAGCGAGAGCACCGCGAGGATGATGATCATGATCAGGAAGCAGCCGAACAGGGCGATGGTGCCCGGAATACGGCCCATCTCCTCGCGCACCATATCGCCCAGCGAGCGGGCGTTGCGCCGGGTGGAGATGAACAGCACCATAAAGTCGTGCACCGCACCGGCCAGCACCACCCCGGCGATCAGCCACAGGGTGCCGGGCAGGTAGCCCATCTGCGCGGCGAGCACCGGGCCGACCAGCGGGCCGGCGCCGGCGATGGCGGCGAAGTGGTGACCGAACAGCACGTGCTTGTTGGTCGGCACGAAGTCCAGACCGTCGTTGTTGAGCACCGCCGGCGTGGCCCGCAGCGGGTCCAACTGCATCACCTGGGTGGCGATAAACAGGCTGTAGTAGCGATAAGCGACCAGATAGAGGGCCACCGCGGCCACCACTATCCACAAGGCGTTGATGGCTTCGCCGCGGCGCAAGGCCACGACCCCCAAGGCACAGGCGCCCACCACTGCCAGCACGGCCCAGGGCAGGTGGCGCAGCAGGCTATTGTTTTGCTTCATAGGCACTCCCAATTTATGGACAGGCAAGCTGCCGCACAAGCTTAGCCGTCCCTCGGCAAAGCTCTATGCGACCTTGGTCTAGACGCAGACGCCGCCGACCGCGCGTTCATCACCTTGCCCTGCGCCAGCCTGAACGCCAAACGCGGATTAACTCGGCAGGCGCATCTAGTGGCGGTGCCGGCGCGCAGGCTTGCGCTATAGTGGATTAAATCCCCCGCAGGAGTTTTTTTGCATGAGTGATACAGCCAACGAACGGCGGCGCTTTCATCGCATCGCGTTCGATGCCCCCACCGAGCTCATTCAAGGTGAGCGCAGTTGGGCGGTCGAGCTGCACGACGTGTCACTGAAGGGCTTGCTGGTCAAGCGCCCTGGCGGCTGGAACGGCGACCCGAACCAGCCCTTCGAAGCCAGCATCCAGCTGGACGACGACACCCGCGTACGCATGGAAGTGGTGCTGACCCGCACCCAGGACAACCTGCTCGGCTTCGTCTGCCGGCATATCGACCTCGACTCGATCAGCCACCTGCGCCGCCTGGTCGAGCTCAACCTGGGCGATGACAGCCTGCTGGAACGCGAGCTGGCGGCCCTCGGCGAAGAGGGCTGAGCACAAGCTGCAAGCTGCAAGCGGGTAGGATGGGTTGAGCGCAGCGATACCCATCACGGCGGCGAACCTGCCGACGCCGCGTTGGGTTACGCGGCGCCAGGATTCGGTGTTGACTCAGGATAAATACCCCCGCCACTAACCCAACCTACGCCCCCCTCTACTCGAACAGCGCATCCAGCGCCTGCTCCAGGCGCGTCACCGCAATCACCTGCAGGCCGGCCGGGGCCTCCTTGGGCGCGTTGCCCTTGGGCACTATGGCGCGCTTGAAACCGTGCTTGGCCGCCTCTTTCAGGCGCTCCTGACCGCTCGGCACCGGGCGGATCTCGCCGGACAGGCCGACCTCGCCGAACACCAGCAGGTCATGTTGCAGCGGCCGGTTGCGCAGGCTGGAGATCACCGCGGCCAGCAGCGCCAGGTCGGAGGCGGTTTCCAGCACCTTGACCCCGCCGACCACGTTGAGGAACACGTCCTGGTCATAGGTGGGAATGCCGCCATGCCGGTGCAGCACGGCCAGCAGCATGGCCAGGCGGTTCGGGTCCAGGCCCAGGGTGACGCGGCGCGGGTTGCCCATATGACTGGTATCCACCAGCGCCTGCACCTCCACCAGCATCGGCCGGGTGCCTTCCCAGGTGGCCATCACCACGCTGCCCGACACTTCTTCCTGGGCACGGGTGAGGAAGATCGCCGAGGGGTTGGTGACCTCCTTCAGGCCCTTGTCGGTCATGCCGAACACGCCCAGCTCGTTGATCGCGCCGAAGCGGTTCTTCACCGCGCGCAGCAGGCGCAGGCGGCCGTCTGATTCGCCCTCGAAATACAGCACGGTGTCGACCATATGCTCGAGCACCCGCGGCCCGGCCAGGGCGCCGTCCTTGGTGACGTGGCCGACCAGGAAGATCGCCGTGCCACTCTGCTTGGCGAAACGCACCAGCAGCGCCGCGCTCTCGCGGACCTGGGACACGCCGCCGGGAGCCGATTGCAGCTGTTCGGTGAAGATGGTCTGGATCGAGTCGATCACCATCACCTTGGGTTTTTCCAGGCGCGCGGTAGCGATGATGCTTTCGATGCAGGTTTCGGTCATCACCTTGAGCCTATCTTCCGGCAAGCCCAGGCGGCGGGCGCGCATGGCCACCTGCTGCTGGGACTCCTCACCGGTGACATAGAGCGCGGGCAGGCGGGTGGCGATATTGCACAGGGTCTGCAGCAGGATGGTCGACTTGCCGATGCCGGGGTCGCCACCGATCAGCACCACCGAGCCATCCACCAGGCCGCCGCCGAGCACCCGGTCCAGCTCGCCGGAGGCGGTGGAAAAGCGCGGGGTTTCCTCGACGCTGACCTCGGCCAGGGTCTTGACCTGCGCCTGCTCGCCGGCCCAGCCGGCACGCCCGCTGGGGGTGGCCGCATGGGCCTCCAGCAGGGTTTCCACCAGGGTATTCCAGGCCCCACATTCGCCACACTGGCCGGCCCATTTGGGGAAAGTCGCACCGCATTCGCTGCAACCGTACATGCGCTTGGCCTTGGCCATGCCGGACTCCTCGGAAAACTGAGCCCGGATCATACGAAATAGCTGGATATATTTACAGCACTAGTGCCTCAACCCCAACATCTCAACCCTAGTGCCTCAGCCCTTACCGCCATTGCCGCAGCCACGGCAGTGCCCAGCCGGGCATTGAAGGCGCCGCGCGGTTCGGGAGAGTCTTGGATCAAGGGTCACCGGCCCGCCGCTCGGCGGAGGATCGCGGTACACAACCGCAGCCCTGCCGCCCGTGCGGTTGTTGACCCCGAGCAAATCCGGCCTTATCTGCCTGCGCCGTCGTTCAGTATCTTGGCGACTTCGTCCTTGAGGCTGACCCGCTGCATCTTCAGCCCCAGCAGCAGTATCTCGTCCATGGCGACACGCCCGCTTTCCGCCTCGTAGATGCGTTTGTCGAGTTCCTCATACTCCTCGGCCAGGCGGGCGAAGTGCCCGTCTGCCGCCAACATGGTGCGCAATTGGCTTTTCAGCTCGGGAAATTCACGATTGAGCGGATGATGTTCCAGTGGCATAGCGGCATCCTCATGACGAACCTAACTTCATCCTAGACCAGCCCGGCCTGCTCTGCCGAAGCCACGGCTGGCCCGGCACTGCCGCTGCCTGCAGCTTCCGGGTGGCGGCGCCCCTGGGGATCGGCCGGGCAAAGCCGCCTTGGCGTCACCCACCCCGCGCGGCTTCCCGCAAGTGAGGTGGCTGGCAAGCGCCCGCCCCTGGATTACACTCGCCGCACCCGCACCTCTCAAGGAATGAAGCATGAGCATTATCAGTGAATTCAAAGCCTTCGCCGTCAAAGGCAATGTGGTCGACATGGCCGTGGGCATCATCATCGGCGCCGCCTTCGGCAAGATAGTCTCCTCCTTCGTCGGCGATGTGGTGATGCCGCCGCTGGGCATGCTGATTGGCGGAGTGGACTTCTCCGACCTGGCCATAGTGCTGAAGGCCGCCGAGGGCGATGCCGCCGCGGTGAGCCTGGCCTATGGCAAGTTTATCCAGAGCGTCATCGACTTCCTGATCGTCGCCTTCGCCATCTTTATGGGCATCAAGCTGCTCAACAAACTCAAACGCGAAGAGCAAGCCGCGCCTGTCGAGCCGCCGGCGCCGACCAAGGAACAGGAACTGCTCGGCGAAATCCGCGACCTGCTGAAGAATCAGCAAACCCGCCCCTGACCACCCCCTGACACCCCTGCCCCATACCCTGGCGGAACATAGCCCGCTGCCCCGCCAGCGGCCATCTGCGCACGGCCCCTGTGCCGGCAAAATTTTCACCTAGACTGTAGAAGGTAGCGCCGAGGATGTCCGCGAACGGCGCAACGCCTCGGCAAGCCGAGCCAATCATTCGCCTGGCAAAGCCACCCAGGATGGCCGATGACACTGAGCCCGCAGAGGCCTCGCCCTTGGTTCTGTACGAAAAGTCGCCGAGCGAAGATCAGGCAAGGCAAAAACAGGCGAAGAAGCGCAGTTTACATGCTGTAAATGAGCATTCTGAGCCTGTTTTTAACGCAGCATCATCGAGCGCAGGCACTTTTCGTACGAACCTAGCGCCAATGAGGGCGAACGCCACATTTCATAAGGCCGACAGATGAGCGATCCCGCAGAAGACGAGCTGTTCTCCTTCGACGATGAGGCCCACCTCGAGGATGCTGGCACTGCCAAGCCCTGCTGGCAGATCCTGATCGTCGATGATGACCAGGACGTGCACCAATCCACCTGTTTCGCCCTGGCCAACAGCGAAATCCTCGGCCGCCCGCTGCGCTTCCTGCATGCCTACTCGGCGGCTCAAGCCCTCAACATGCTGGGCGAACAAGCGCAGATCGCGGTGATCCTGCTGGACGTGGTGATGGAGTCGGAACACGCCGGCCTGCACCTGGTGCGACGCATCCGCGAGGAGCTGCACAACAGTGAAACCCGCATCATCCTGCGTACCGGCCAGCCC
>NZ_JAUYNP010000263.1 GCF_030696055.1 Pseudomonas sp.
AGGCGATCAGCGCCAGGGTCTCGAGCATGGCCCGTGAGTAGCGCTGCGGGCGCTCCTCCCACAGGCGGCCGACCCAGGGCGCGTAACGCTCGCGCACTTGCAAACGGTAGCCGGACGCCACCTCCTTCAACTCGAAGGCACGCCCTTCGCAAGACTTGCGCAGGTGCTCCAGGGCTTTCTTGAACACCGCCGGCTCCGGTCGCTCGCCTTCTTCGAACAGCTCGAACAGGCGCTCCAGGGATTGCGGCTTGCCGGAGGCCAGCAAGAAGGCTTCCAGCAGGCTGGCCAGCTCACGGGGTTCGTTCAGATTCATGCTTATTCAGCTCGCGCACGCACATGGATTGGCCCGAAGGCCTCGTTTTGCACCAACTCGACCAGGGATTCCTTGATCAGCTCGAGTACCGCCATAAAAGTCACCACCACCCCCAGTTTGCCTTCTTCGGCGCTAAACAGGGCGACAAAGGGCACGAAGGCGCCGCCCTTGAGGCGCTCCAGTACCTCGCTCATGCGCTCGCGGGTCGACAGCGCCTCGCGGGTGACCTGGTGGCTTTCGAACATATCGGCGCGGCGCAGCACCTCGGCCATGGACAGCAGCAGCTCTTCCAGGCTGACATCCGGCAGCAGCTTGCGCGCCCGCGCTTCCGGGGCATCCAGGCGCGGCACGGTCAAATCACGGCCGACCCGGGTCAAGCCATCGATACCTTCGGCGGCGGCCTTGTAGCGTTCGTATTCCTGCAGGCGGCGAATCAGTTCGGCGCGCGGGTCGTCTTCCTCGGCCTCGGCTTCGCTGGAGCGCGGCAGCAACATGCGCGACTTGATCTCGGCGAGCATGGCCGCCATCACCAGGTACTCGGCAGCCAGCTCCAGACGCACCGACTGCATCAGCTCGACATAGCCCATGTACTGGCGGGTAATTTCCGCCACCGGGATATCCAGTACGTCGATGTTCTGCTTGCGAATCAGGTACAGCAGCAGGTCCAGCGGGCCTTCGAAGGCTTCGAGAAACACCTCCAGGGCATCCGGCGGGATATACAGATCCAGCGGCATCTCGGTGACCGCCTGGCCGTAGACCAGGGCGAACGGCAGCTCCTGCTGCGCGCCGGCTTGGCTGGCCGAGGGGTCTAGGGGCGGCGTGTCGGACATGGGTTTCTCTCGATCGGGCATGGGCAAACTATCAATACTGGCTGGCACGGTCAGGGCCACTCCTAGGAGCGGAACCGGCCTCAGGGTCTTCGGGTCAAAAATAAAGAAGGCCGCCCTGGCATTCTAATTCACTGAGCAGTTGCCCCGGCTGCATTCTGTGCCGAACTTGCAGAGTTCGGAACCGTCGCTTCGAGTGGTCCCAGCGGGACCGCGGGGAGGTGTGTGATGAAAGCGTTCGCAATGACATTCGGTATGGCTTTACTGATCGCCTGCTGGGCTGCCGTGCTGGCACCCACGGCGCAAGCCGGGATGATCTCCACGGAAGAAGTCGTGGCCACACAAAGCGTGCAGGCCGACCGCGACAAGATCGATGACTTTCTGAACCGCGCCAGCGTGCAGGAAAAAATGCAGGCGATGGGCGTGCAGCCAGCCTTTGCCAAGGATCGTGTGGATGCCTTGACGACTGAGGAAACGGCCACCCTGGCGCAGCGGATCGATGCCCTGCCGGCCGGTGGCGCGCTCGACACCATGGATATCGTCATCATCCTGCTGATCGCCATTCTGGTCGCCATAGCCGTTTGATGGGCCATTACCTCCCCCGCTGCTGCAGCGGGGGAAGTGACGGGCGCAGGAGAGGCGCCGCGGTGAGCCTGTTGCAGATTGAACAGGCGCTAAGCCTCGCCAGCGAAGGGGGCGGGATCGCCGCAGCCGACGCGCACTATTTCCGGCTCGTCCTCGGTCAGACTGACCACGGTGGAAGCCTCCAGGCCGCCAAAGCCGCCATCGATGATCAGGTCGACCTGATGCTCGAGCAACTGGCGCATCTCGTAAGGGTCGCTCATCGGCAGGGACTCGCCCGGCATGATCAGGCTGACGCTCATCAAGGGCTCGCCGAGTTCCGCCAGCAAGGCCATGGCAATAGGGTGACCGGGCACGCGCAGGCCGATGGTGCGGCGCTTGGGGTGCAGCAACATACGCGGCACTTCGCGGGTGGCGTTGAGGATAAAGGTGTAAGGCCCCGGCGTATGGGTCTTCAACAGACGGAAGGCCGCGGTATCGACCTTGGCAAACAGGCTGAGCTGCGACAGGTCGCGGCATACCAGGGTGAAGTTGTGCTTGTCGTCCAGCTGGCGCAGGCGGCGAATCCGCTCCAGCGCATTCTTGTCGCCGATCTGGCACCCCACCGCATAGGAGGAGTCGGTCGGGTAGATCACCACACCGCCGGCCCTGATGATCTCTACCGCCTGCTTGATCAGGCGCAGCTGCGGATTTTCCGGATGAACCTGGAAGAATTGACTCACGCTCAAACCCTGTTCAGATGGCAGTAGGCTGCTGGACATGCTTAAACCGTGCCCAAAGGGGCGGTAGATCCTCGGGAACCGGACGGTAGACACCCAGCTCAGACCATTGACCCGGCGCATGGAAATCACTGCCGGCGGTGACGAACATGCCGAATTCCCGCGCCAGAATCGCCAGACTGCCGACCTGATCGGCCGGCTGCATACCGTTGACCACTTCCAGGGAGTGCCCACCCGCCTGGACGAAATCGCCGATCAACTTGCGTCTCTTACTTCGAGTAAAGTCGTACTGCCAAGGGTGCGCCAGGCTGATCCAGGCGCCGGCCTGACGCAAGGTATCCACCGCCTGCTCGAGCGCCGGCCAATGCTGTTTGACATCGCCCAACTTGCCCGAGCCGAGCCACTTGCGAAACGCCTCGGCGCGGTCCTTGACGTGCCCGGCGCGCACCAGGAATTCGGCGAAGTGCGGCCGCGCCGGCGCGTTGCCACTGTCGCCCAGTTCCTGCTGCAGCGCCCGTGCGCCTTCCAGGGCGCCGGGCATGCCCTTGGCCTCCAGGCGCTTGGCGATTTCCGCCGCACGCAGCCAGCGGCCTTGGTGCAAGTCGGCAATCGCCTGCTGCAAGGCCGGCGCATCGCGATTGAAGGCGTACCCCAGCACATGGATGGTCGCCCCGCCCCAGGTGCAGGATAGCTCGATGCCATTGACCAGTTGCATGCCCAAGGCCTGGGCCGCCTCCCACGCCTCATCCAGCCCTTCCAGGGTGTCGTGGTCGGTCAAGGCCAGCACGCGCACACCGCGTTCATAGGCCCGCGCTACCACCAGGGCCGGCGCCAGCGCGCCATCCGAAGCGGTGCTGTGGCAATGCAAATCAACATCCATAGGGGGCGCTTTCTCGGTCATTTATGTTTGTTATTATGCCGGCAGATGGGGATTCTTGCTGGCTTGCACCACTATTTCCTCGACTTTGCCTGTGGCTACTGCTTTTCTGCCCAAGCCGGGCTGACTGCAGCGACTCATATTAAGGATTGAAATGCTCTACGCCATCATCGCCACCGATGTAGAAAACTCCCTGGAAAACCGCCTGAGCGCACGCCCGGCTCACCTGGCACGCCTGGAGCAACTGAAGAGCGAAGGCCGCCTGGTGCTGGCCGGCCCGCACCCCGCGGTCGACAGCAATGACCCAGGCCCGGCCGGCTTCTCCGGCAGCCTGATAGTCGCCGAATTCGAATCCTTGCCGGCTGCCCAGCAGTGGGCCGATGCTGACCCGTACCGCGCCGCCGGGGTCTATGCCGCGGTGCTGGTCAAGCCCTTTAAGTTGGTCTTGCCTTAGAACCTGTCTCGGATCTGCTGCGCGTCGGCGATACTGCGTTAAAAACAGCCTCGGAATGCTCATTTACAACCCGTAAACTCCGCTTCCTCGGCGCTTTGACCAGCCTTCGGCTGTTACTACGTAGCGCCTTGTCTCGCTCTAGCTCGCGAGATCCGAAACAGGTTCTTAAGGCATCAAAAAGCCTCACCGAATAAACCATAACAATAAATACAAATAGGAGTTCCGATGCGCCCAGGCCCAGTGTTGCTGCTGTTGACCCTGTCGCTCTCCGCTGCCCTGCAGGCAGAAGAGAGCCCACCGCAGTCGCTGGCAGCAGCCAGCTCGGCGCAGGCGCAAGCCGCGACCGTGGAACAGCGGCCGACTATAGGCGAAGAGCAATCCGCCACCCTTGCCAGCGAGTTGCCGGCCAACGCTGGCGAGCGCGAAAACGTGCAACTGCAACGCCTGCGCCAGGAAAACCAGCGGCTCAAACTGCAGTTGAAAAAAGCCCTGGCACAGGCGCCGCACCCCTTGATCAGCGAACAACAGCTGTGGTTCGCCATAGGTGCCGCCGCCGGCCTGTTGGGAGTCATTGTCGGCGCCCTGTTGCGCAGCAATCGGCGTTCGCGCCGCGAGTGGCTGAACTGACATCCCTATGAGCACCCTGCTGCTAATCGACGACGATATCGAGCTGTGCGAGCTGCTGGCCAGCTGGCTGACCCAGGAAGGCTTCCAGGTCAGCGCCTGCCATGACGGCGGCAGCGCCCGCCGCGCCCTGGCCAGCATGACCCCGGATGCGGTGGTGCTCGACGTCATGCTGCCCGACGGCAGCGGCCTGGAGCTGCTCAAGCAGTTGCGCCACGACCATCCGGAATTACCCGTCCTGATGCTCTCCGCCCGCGGCGAGCCACTGGACCGCATTCTCGGTCTGGAGCTGGGCGCCGATGACTACCTGGCCAAACCCTGCGACCCCCGCGAACTCACCGCGCGGCTGCGCGCCGTGTTGCGGCGCAGCCTGCCCCCCGCGGCCTCCAGCCAGCTGGAGCTGGGCGACCTGCACTACAGCCAGGCCCGCGGCATCGCCATCCTGGGTGAACAGGAAGTGCTCCTGACCCTGTCGGAAAGCCGCATCCTCGAGGCCTTGCTGCGCCACCCCGGGGAGCCGGTGGACAAACAGGAACTGGCGCAACTGGCCCTGGGCCGCAAACTGACCCTGTACGACCGCAGCCTAGACATGCATGTCAGCAACCTGCGCAAGAAACTTGGCCCGCACGCCGACGGCCGCCCGCGCATCCTCGCCCTGCGCGGCCGCGGTTACTACTACAGCATCTAAACCAGGTCCACAGCGAGGATCGTAGGTTGGGCTGAGCTACGCGAAGCCCAACAAGGCACAAAGGCAAGGGTGAAACCTGAACCATCGCCGTTGGGCTTCGTCGCTACGCGCCTCAACCCAACCTACAGGGTTGAACCGCGCCCTCGGCAGGGCCTATGGCAAACCATTGGGCCTGGCCATGGCCTTTACCCAAGCTTTACCTTGCCCTGACGGCCCTTGACCTTGCCCCCCCTAGACTGGGCCCATCCGGCCTCGACCGGTTTCAGACAAGGAGACACACCATGCGCAAGACCCTGACCGCTGTACTGCTCACCCTGACCCTGCCGACGCTGGCCATGGCCATGCCCGAAGGCGGCCTGCACCCGGAGGGTGAGCGTGGCGCGCGGATGTTCGAAGAGCTCGACCTGAACCCAGAGCAGCAACGCGAAATCCGTAAATTGATGGGCGAGCAGATGAAAGGCCGCCATGAGATCACCCAGCGCTACCTGGAAAAACTCCCGGCAGCCGAACAGCAAGCCCTGCAGAATGAACTCAAGGCCGCCAAGGACAAACAGCACAGCGCCATCCGCGCCCTGCTCGATCCGGAGCAGCAGAAGGCCTTCGACGAACAGCAGAAAAAGATGCAGGAACGTCACGCCGAACGCGAAGCCTTCAACGCCTGGAAGGCCGAGCAGGCCAAGAAAAACTAAGCCCCCAAAACACCCATCAAGCCCTGCGGTTTGATGGGTGTTGCCGTTAATTGAGGAGTCATTGTGCGTTCATTGTTCTGGCGCATCTTTGCCAGTTTCTGGCTGGCGATCGCCTTGGTCGCCGGCTTGTCCATGCTGCTCGGGCGCATGCTCAATCAGGATGACTGGATCCTCAGTCAGCACCCGGCCGTTGCGGGCTTGGCCGAAGGCTGGACGCAGCGCTATGAACAACAGGGCCCCCAGGCCGCCCAGGATTTTCTCGAGCAACGCAAGGAAGAGTTCCGCATCAACGTGCAGGTGCTCAGCGATAACGGCCAACCCCTGGTGCGCGGCACCTTCCCGCCCCGCGCCGCGGCCTTCGAAGCCCGCGCCAAAGACCGCAAACGCCTGCCCTGGCGACGCCTCAACGCCGACTACCGCAGCCCCCTAAGCGGTGAAACCTACCTGTTTATCTACCGCATTCCACACCCTGAAGTGGCGGCCTGGCACCGCGGCAGCCTGCTGATGCCGCTTAGCGCACTGGGTATCGCCATGCTGGTGCTGACCCTGTTCAGCCTGTGGCTGACCCTGTCCATCACCCGCCCGTTGAATCGCCTGCGCGGCGCGGTGCACGATCTCGGCCAGACCGCCTATCAGCAGCACAGCCTGGCGCGCCTGGCCCTGCGTCGCGACGAACTGGGCGTGCTGGCCAGTGACTTCAACCGCATGGGCGCGCGCCTGCAAGGCCTGATCGGCAGCCAGCGCCAGCTGCTGCGCGATGTCTCCCACGAGTTGCGTTCGCCCCTGGCGCGCCTGCGCATCGCCCTGGCCCTGGCCGAACGTGCGGAGGCGCCTGAGCGGGAGACTTATTGGCCACGCCTGACCCGCGAGTGTGACCGCCTGGAGGCCCTGATCGGCGAGATCCTCGCCCTCGCCCGCCTGGATGCCAACCCCGGCGCGGCGCAACCCATAGACCTCGGCGCCCTGCTGCAGCGCCTGCAAGAAGACGCCCGCCTGGATGCCCCCGAGCAACAGATCGCGATCCAGGCAGCGCCCGGCATCAGCCTTAACGGCTGGCCGGATATGCTGCAGCGCGCCCTGGACAATCTGCTGCGCAATGCCCTGCGCTTCAACCCGGCCGGGCCGCCGATTGAACTGGGCGTGACGCAGGACGCCGAGCACCTGTGCATCAGCGTGCGCGACCATGGCCCTGGGGTTCCCGAGCAAGTGCTGGCACGCCTGGGCGAGCCGTTTTTCCGCGCTCCCGGGCAAAGCAGTCCCGGCCATGGTTTGGGTCTGGCGATTGCCCGGCGCGCCGCCGAACGCCACGGCGGTCAACTGGAACTGCGCAACCTGGCCTCAGGCGGTTTCTGCGCCAGCCTGCTGCTACCGCTCAAGCAGGCGCATAAGGCGGTGGACTGAGCGCCCTCATCAGAGGTCGTCGCTACGCGACCTCCACGTTAATGGGGCCAGGCACTGACAAAGTCGGCCACATCCAACGGCTGCGGTGTGCGCAACTCGCGCTCCGGCGTGCCCAGATAGAGGAAGGCGATGATCTGCTCGCCCGCGGCCAACCCCAGACCCGCCGCCACCTGGGCGTTGTAGGCCAACTCGCCGGTGCGCCAGACCGCGCCGATGCCCTGGACATAGGCGGACAGCAGGATGCCATGGGCGGCGCAACCGGCGGCCAACACCTGCTCCTGCGCCGGCACCTTGGGGTGCGCCTGCACCCGTGCTATCACCACTACCAGCAGAGGCGCGCGCAGCGGCATGGCCCGCGCCTTGCTCAAAGCTTCCGGGCTGGCGTCGGCAGGCAGGGCCTGGGCAAACAGCTCACCCAATTGCTCGCGCGCGGCCCCCTCGATGGTGAGAAAACGCCATGGCCGCAACAGGCTATGGTCCGGCGCCCGCAGGGCCGCGCGAAACAGCAGTTCGCGCTGGGCCGCATCCGGCGCCGGCTCACACAAACGCGGCGCGGACACACGATTTAGCAACGCATCAAGGGCATCCATCGGCCACCTCGTAAAATTGAATAGGCGCGAATTCTAGAATGGGCGGCCTGGCCGTTGGGGAAAATCTGCTGCCGAGCGGCAGATCGACCCAGGCACGCCGCAGAGCGGCTTAGGCCACAGGCTCAGTCGACAGACCTGGCTGCACGGGCGCCACCAAGGGCGGCAGGCCATAGGCCAGGCGCGCCACGTCGCAGCTCGGGTTATGTTCGCCATTGGCCCAGGACGCCTCGAACTCGCGACAAGTGCTCGAACGTTGCGCATAGAGCCCGCAACTCACCCCGGCACCGACCTCGCCCTGCAACGCCGTGCAACGCACCGGTTTGCTTTCGGTGCCGCGCATGGCGACTCGTTGCGGAGTGATCAGCACCACCTGGTCATCCGGCACGCTGCCGCCGGCCGACTGGCATTCGCCCCAGAAGAAGGACACGCGAAAGTGCGCGCAGCAGGCGCCGCAGCTAAGGCAAGGATTGCTATCGGACATAATTCGAGCAGCTCAGAAACCGGTCGGGCCGGCATTTGGCGGCTATTCTAGGGCGGGCCGAGCGCTTGTAAAGCACCGATTAATCATGGCTGTAAAGCGCAGCAAGCATGCGTAGAATGGCGCCTTTTGGCAGCCCCTAAGCCGAGTCCAACCGATGTCATTGTCGACGCTACGCATCATCGTTTTTATTCTCGGCATTTTCCTGATCACCCTGGCCGTCAGCATGCTGATCCCGATGCTGACGCTGCTGCTCTATTCACGCACCGACGATCTCGACGCTTTTCTCTGGGCCAGCCTGATAACCGCTGTGGCAGGCATTGCCATGGTCAGCCCCGGACGGCCCAAGGACGCCCAACTACGCCCGCGCGATATGTACCTGCTGACCACCGCCAGTTGGGTGGTGGTGTGCGGCTTCGCCGCCCTGCCGATGGTGATCATCCAGCACATCAGCTATACGGACTCCTTCTTCGAAACCATGTCCGGCATCACCACCACCGGCTCCACCGTGCTGGTCGGGCTGGACCAGACCTCGCCGGGGCTGCTGATATGGCGCTCGCTGCTGAACTGGCTGGGCGGTATCGGTTTTATCGGCATGGCGGTGGCTATCCTGCCGCTGCTGCGGGTCGGCGGCATGCGCCTGTTCCAGACCGAGTCCTCGGACTGGGGCGAGAAGGTCATGCCACGCTCGCATATGGCGGCCAAGTACATCCTGATTGTTTATAGCGGCCTGACCCTGCTGTCCTTCCTGTGCTACTGGGCCGCCGGCATGTCGCGCTTCGAGGCGGTCAACCACGCCATGAGTTCCATCGCCACCGGCGGCTTCTCCACCTCCGATTCCTCCCTGGCCAACTGGACGCAACCGGCGGTGCACTGGGTCGCGGTACTGTCCATGATACTCGGCGCCCTGCCCTTCACCCTGTATGTGGCGACTATGCGCGGCAACCGCAAGGCCCTGATCAGGGACCATCAGGTGCGCGGCTTCCTCGGTTTCCTGGCGATCACCTGCCTGGGCTTCGGCACCTGGCTGTGGCTGAACTCCGAGCACGCCTGGCTGGACGCCGTGCGCATAGTCGCGGTGAACGTCACCTCGATAGTCACCACCACCGGCTACGCCCTCGGCGACTACAGCCTGTGGGGGGGCTTCGCGGTGATGGTGTTCTTCTACCTGACCTTCGTCGGCGGCTGCTCCGGCTCCACCGCCGGCGGCATGAAGATCTTCCGTTTCCAGGTCGCCTATGTGCTGCTCAAGGCCAACCTGCAACAGCTGATCCACCCGCGCGCGGTGATCAAGCAGCAGTACAACGGGCACAACCTGGACGAGGAAATCGTCCGCTCGATTCTCACCCTGTCCTTCTTCTTCGGCATCACCATAGGCGGGATCGCCCTCGGCCTGGCACTGCTGGGGCTGGACTGGATCACCGCGCTGACCGGCGCCGCCACCGCGGTATGCAACGTCGGCCCGGGCCTCGGCCCGATCATCGGTCCGGCCGGCAACTTCTCCAGCCTGCCGGATGCGGCCAAGTGGCTGCTGTCGCTGGGCATGCTGCTGGGCCGTCTGGAGATTCTCACCGTACTGGTGCTGCTCACCCCGACCTTCTGGCGTCACTGAGGCCGCCAGTGGCCACGGCTCCTGTGTAGCCGGCTGCAATCCCTGGATTGCAGCCGGGCTACCAGCGGCAACTATGTCCAGGCCGGGGTCTCAAGAGCGCTGGCTGGACAGCGCAGCGCTCAGCGCCAGCCTACAGACGCGCGCGGTATTCGCCGGGGGTCACGCCGAACCAACGGCGAAAGGCCCGGAAGAAATTGCTCGGGTCGGCAAAACCCAGCAGATACGCCACCTCCAACAGGCTCAGGTTGGGCTGACCGAGGTACTGCTGGGCCAGTTCGCGGCGGGTGTCGTCGAGCAACTGCTGAAAGCTGCTGCCCTCCTCCTGCAAGCGCCGCTGCAGGGTGCGCTGCGACAGGTGCAGGGTGTGCGCCACCGCCTCGCGCTTGGGCTCGCCCTGGGGCAGCAAACGGCACAGCACCTGACGGGCCTGGTGGGTCACGCGGCTTTCCGAGAAGCGCGCCAGGTACTCGCCGGCGAATCTGTCGTGCAGCTGCGCCAGAGATTCGTTGGCGGTCGGCAACGGCATGTCCATGTCGGCCCGGTCGAACAGCAACCCATAGTGGTCGGCGTTGAACTGCAACGGCCCCTGGAAGACCTGCTCGAAGGGCTGTAGATCGGCCGGCGCAGCGCTTTGGAAGAACACCCGCAGCGGCCGGATCGGCTTGCCGGTCATCCAGCGACAGAACGCCAGGGCATAGGCCAGCGACGCCTCGATGCTCTGCCGCGCGGCGGGCAGGCGGTCGCCATGGATCGCCAGGGTCAGCTCATAGCCCTGGCTGGTCGGGCGGAAGCTGAGGTCGGCGCCTTCGCCGATAATCCGCTGATAGCGCACCATGCGGGCGAAGCCCTCTTTCAGGGTGCGGCTGGACATCAGCGCATAGCCGACCACATGGAAGGAGGCCGGGCGCACCACCTTGGCCATATTCAGGCCAATCGCCGGATTGCCCGACAGCTCCACCGCGCGCTGCCACAGGCGGGTCATGCCGTCCTGGGGAAAGCGTGCATCCGGGTCGCTCAGCGCCGCGTAATCGAGCCCCAGTTCGGGGAAGATCGCCCGGCAGTCGACGCCGCCCATTTCCAATGCCTGGACAATGCCCAAGGCCCAATTCGACGAGGTGGTACGTTCGCGCATGGGGTTTTCTTATTCGAGTCCACAAGAGAGCAGCCCAAGGATACTAAACTGGCACTTAATGTCAGTGGCCCAGCGAGTCAGTCGCCCTAGACTGCAAGTAACCCAGGGTGGCTGCAACCGCTGCTGCCGTGCGCAACGCTAACAGGAGGCCTGCCATGACCACTGGTACCCACGAGCGCTACAGCAGCTTCGCCGAGTTCTACCCCTATTACCTGCAGGAACACAGCAACGCCACCTGCCGCCGCCTGCACTACGTCGGCAGCCTGCTGGTGCTGGGCATCCTGGCCTATGCGCTGCTCACTCAGCAGTGGCTCTGGTTGCTGGCCATGCCCCTGGCCGGCTACGGCTTTGCCTGGGTCGGCCACTTCGTGTTCGAGAAAAACCGCCCGGCGACCTTTCAATACCCGCTGTACAGCCTGCTGGGCGACTGGGTGATGCTAAAAGACGCCTTTACCGGCCGAATCAAGTTCTAACACCGGGCTTATTGGGTAAATCAGCGACCGACGGCAGCTATTCCCGCACCGTTCGGCCGGCATGCTTGGCTGCGGTGCTTGTGCTTGGTTATGATCCAGGCCTTTGTCGCTTACCGAACAAAGGTTTGCCGACCGTAGGCGTCCAGAAGAGACGTCGCCTATCAGCAGGGACCCCCGCCATAGCATGAATGCCCAGACTTCGATCCGGCTTGCCAGGCTGCCGGCACTGCCGCTGCGCGAGTACTACGCGCGTGTGTTGGCCTATATCGCCATCGCCGCCAGCATTGCCGCTGGCACCTACGTCCAGCATTTCGGCTATGACATCCTCTGGATGGTGCCCTACGCCCTGCTCTACCCGCACCTGGCCCACCACCTGAGCCTGCGCTTCAAGCGCGAGCATCCGCAGAGAACCACCCAGAGCCTGCTGTTTATCGATGCCCTGCACTCGGGGACGGCCATGGCCCTGCTGGGCTTTTCCGTGGTGCCGAGCCTGATGGCCCTGCTGATTCTGAGCTTCAGCGCCCTGGTGATCGGCGGCCTGCGCTACCTGGCCCTGGCCAGCCTGATCGCCCTCAGCAGCGGCGTGCTCAGCGCCGCGCTGCTCGAGACCCAGGTGCGGGTCGATACGCCCGCGGCAGTGGCATTGATCAGCATCCTGTTCACCATTTTGTATATCTGCATCACCGCCTACTTCGTGCACCAGCAGGGCTTGCGCCTGTCCCAGGTGCGCAGCGAGATCACCCGCGAGCAGGAAAAGGCCGCGCGCCTGGCGCGCAACCTGGCCAAGTACCTGTCGCCGCAGGTGTGGGAGTCGATCTTCACCGGCAAGAAGAGCGTGCGCCTGGAAACCCAGCGCAAGAAGCTCACGGTGTTCTTCTCCGACATCAAGGGCTTTACCGAGCTGTCCGAGGAGCTGGAAGCCGAAGCCCTGACCGACCTGCTCAACACCTACCTCAACGAAATGTCGAAGATCTGCCTGAAATACGGCGGCACCATCGACAAGTTCGTCGGCGACTGCGTGATGGTGTTCTTCGGTGACCCGGCCAGCAAAGGCGCGAAGAAGGACGCGGTGAACGCGGTGTCCATGGCCATCGCCATGCGCAAGCATATGAAGGTGCTGCGCCAGCAGTGGCGCGCCCAGGGCATCACCAAACCACTGGAAATCCGCATGGGTCTGAACACCGGCTACTGCACGGTGGGCAACTTCGGCGCCGACACGCGCATGGACTACACCATCATCGGCCGCGACGTGAACCTCGCCAGCCGCCTGGAAAGCGCCGCCGAAGCCGGCGAGATCCTGATCTCCCACGAGACCTACTCGCTGATCAAGGACCTGATCATGTGCCGCGACAAGGGCCAGATCACGGTCAAGGGCTTTACCCGCCCGGTGCAGATCTACCAGGTGGTGGATTTTCGCCGCGACCTGGGCGCCACCTCCAGCTATGTCGAACACGAGCTGCCGGGCTTTTCCATGTACCTGGACACCAACGGCATCCAGAACTTCGACAAGGAAAAGGTCATCCAGGCGCTCAGCCAGGCGGCCGACAAGCTGCGCGACAAGGTAATAATGTAGGCCCGCCGGGCTAGGCCTCGACGGCCTGGGCCTGGGCCTGGGCGGGCATACACTGCTCACCATCGAGCAAGGGCTGGTGGGCGAGAAATTCTAGCGCCGAGGCGCGCCAGGACTGCTGCGCCGCCAGCTCGGCGCAGCGTCCGCGGTCCAGCTGCAAGGCGCCCAGGCAGGCCTCGCGCAAATCCTCGGCCATCACCCCGCTAACCCCCGCCTGCAACACATCCAAGGGGCCCGGCACCGGGAACGCGGCCACCGGCGTGCCACAGGCCAGGGCTTCGAGCATCACCAGGCCGTAGGTATCGGTGCGCGAGGGAAACACCAGCACGCTGGCCTGTTGATAGGCCTGGGCCAGCGCCATGCCATGCCGATAGCCGAGAAACTGCACCTGCGGATAGGCGGTCTGCAGCGCTGCGCGCTGCGGGCCATCGCCCACCACCTGTTTCTCTCCCGGCAGATCCAGAGCCAGAAAAGCCTCGATATTCTTCTCCTGGGCCAGCCGCCCGACATAGAGAAACACCGGCTGCGCAGGCGGCTGTGGCGAGGGGCCAAACAGCCGCGTATCCACCCCCTTGCGCCAGAGCGCCAAGCGCTGGAAACCCCAACCGGCGAACTCGTCGCGCATCCGTTCGGTGCTCACCAGCACCGCCTGGCTGGGGCGATGAAAGGCGCGCAGAAAGGCGTAGCCCCAGCTCAACGGCAGCCAGGACCAGCGGCCATGGATATACTCGGGAAAACGTGTGTGGATGGCAGTGGAAAAGGCCAGGCCACGTTTGCTCAGCCAGCGCCGCGCCGCCCAGCCCAGCGGCCCTTCGGTGGCCAGGTGGACGCAATCGGGCTGAAACTCCTGGATCGCCGCGCCCACCCGCCAGCAATCCCATACCAGGGGGATTTCCGGGTAAGTCGGGCACGGCAGGCTACGAAAATCCGCCGGCGCCAGCAGCTTGACCTGATGACCCAGGCCTCGCAGCTCGCCGACCAGCGCCTGCAGGCTGGTGACCACGCCATTGACCTGGGGTGACCAGGCGTCCGAGACGATCAGTATCCTCATAGTGCCGGCTCGGCGGCGGCCAACTGCTCGGCCTGTTGCTGGGCCTGGCGCGCCTGGTCGTCGGCCAGCCGATAGAGTTCGATGCTGCCATCCAGGTGCTCGATCAGCGCGCTGCAGGATTCCACCCAGTCGCCGCAATTCATATAGTCGATCTCGCCCATGGGACGGATCTCGGCATGGTGGATATGCCCGCAGACCACGCCGTTAAAGCCGCGCTTGAGGCACTCGTGGGCGATGGCTTGTTCAAAATCACTGATAAAGCTCACCGCGCTTTTGACCTTGTGCTTGAGGTAAGCCGACAGCGACCAGTAACCGTAGCCATAGCGGCTGCGCCAGAAATTCAGCCAGCGGTTGAGGGTCAGGGTGAACTCATAGGCCGAGTCGCCGAGAAAGGCCAGCCAGCGGTGATAGCGGGTGATCACGTCGAACTGGTCGCCGTGAATCACCAACAGGCGGCGGCCATCGGCGGTGATGTGCTCGGCCTCGTCGACCAGCTGGATATTGCCCAGGATCAGGCTGGAGTAGCGGCGCAGGAACTCGTCGTGGTTGCCGGTGACATAGATCACCTCGGTGCCGCGTTTGCTCATGGTCAGCAGGCGCCGAATCACGTTGCTGTGCGCCTGGGGCCAGTAGACGCCGCTGCGCAGCTTCCAACCGTCGATGATGTCGCCGACCAGGTAGACCTTGTCGGTCTGATAGCGCTTGAGAAAGGCCGCCAAGTGCTCGGCCTGGCAATCGCGGGTGCCGAGGTGCACATCGGAAATCCACAGGGTGCGGACACGTTGCTTACGGCTGGGTTTGGCGAGCTGAGCGCTGCTCATGGGCGACCTCCGGCAGGGTTTGCTTGAGGTTGCGCGGTGCGGGTGAAACGACCGTGACAGCGCCGTGGCGATTCGATGACAGCGCCAGCGGCGGTTTCTGCGGGTAGACTTATCGCCTGCCCAAGGAGCCCGCCATGTCCTCGCCGCTGTCTTTGCGTCACTACAGCCACGAACTGCTCAGCCACCGCCACGCTCATGCCCAGCTGGTGTTCGGCCTGAGTGGCCAATTGGACGTCGAAGTGGCCGGCCGCGGCAGCCTGGTGACCCGCCAGACCCTGGCCGTGGTGCCCAGCGAGGCGCAGCACGCCTGCGGCAGCAAGGCCGGCAGCCAGTGCCTGGTGCTCGACGTGCCGCCCGAGCACTGGTTGCAACAGCAGCTCGGCCAGCACCTCGACGCCACCCGCCGCCTGCTGGAAAACCCGGCGGCGCTCAGCCTCAGTCCCGCGCAGGGCCAACTGGTCAGCTGGTTGGCGGCCAGCCCGATCAATGACCCGGTGATCGCCCAGCAAGGCGCCGCCCTGCTATTGGCCAGCCTGGCCAATAGCGCTGCAGGTCAGCTTGCGCCCGCGGGCTTGCCGCTGGCCGCGCTGGATGCGCATATCGACCGGCATGCCGCCCACCCGCTGCAAGTGGGCGACCTGGCGCGTTTGGCCGGGCTGTCGGTGGCGCGCTTTCATGTGCGTTTTCTCAGTGCCACCGGGCAGACGCCCATGGACTATGTGCGCAACCGGCGCCTGCAACTGGCCCGTCATCTGCTGCAACACAGCAGGCTGCCCATAGGTGAGATCGCCGCGCGGGTCGGCTATGGCTCGCAGAGCGCCTTTACCGCGGCGTTGTCGCGCCAGTTCGGCTGCACGGCCCGCGCACTCCGCCGGCTCCGCGAGTAGCGCGACAAAAGCCGCAAGCCCTGCGACAGACATCCCGCCCGACGCCGCCCTAGACTGCACCCAGCAATCAGTGGAGGCCGCGGCCATGCAACAAATCGAGTGGGACGATTTTCAACGGGTGGAACTGCGCGTCGGCACAGTGCTGTCCGCGGAACTGAACGAGAAGGCGCTGAAACCGGCCTATGTGCTGCAGGTCGATTTGGGCGAGCTGGGCGTCAAGCTATCCAGCGCCCAACTCACCGCCCACTATGCAAGCGCGCAACTGCTGGGCCGCCAGGTGCTCTGCGTGTGCAACTTCGCCGCCAAACGCATAGCCGGCATGCGCTCCGAGGTGCTGGTGACCGGCGTGTATGACGCCGACAACAAGGTGGTGCTGGCCAGTTTCGACAAGCCTTTGCCCAACGGCGCGCGCCTGGCATGAATCAACGCAAGGCCCTCTGGGCCATTCACCTGGGGGCCTTGCTGTTCGGCCTGTCGGGGATCTTCGGCAAGTTGGCCAATACCACGCCGCAGATGATCGCCGCCGGTCGGGCGATTTTCGCCGTACTGGCCTTGCTGCTGTTCGCCAAGCTGATCGGCAAGGCCCAGCTGATTCGACTCAGTCTGCGTCAAGTCGCCCTGCTGGTGCTGGGCGGGCTGCTGCTGGGTGGTCACTGGTGGAGTTTCTTCGAGGCGGTGCAGATTTCCGGCGTGGCCATCGCGACCTTGGGCTTTGCCAGTTTTCCGGCCTTCACCGTGCTACTGGAAGGCCTGCTGTTCCGTGAACGCACTCGCCTTGCCGAGTTCGCCATGGTGGCGCTGGTATGCCTGGGCCTGGTATTGGTCACGCCGGACTTCGACCTGGCCAGCCAGGCCACCGCTGGCCTGCTCTGGGCCGTGCTGTCCGGTTTGCTGTTCGCCTTACTGTCCCTGCTCAACCGCGCCAGCAGCCGTGGCATAGAGCCGATACAAGCTGCGCTGGGGCAGAACCTGACGGTGTTGCTGTGCTTTGTGCCGCTGGCCTGGCCCGAGCTGCCCAGGGTGCCGGCCCAGGACTGGTTGTGGCTGGCGCTGCTGGGAATCTTCTGCACCGGCCTCGCCCACAGCCTGTTCGTGGCCAGCCTGCGCGTGCTCAAGGCGCGCACCACGGCGGTGATCTTCGCTCTGGAGCCGATCTACGGGATTGCCTTCGCCTGGCTGCTGTTCAACGAGGTGCCGAGCCTGCGCATGCTGGCCGGCGGCACGCTGATCGTCAGCGCGATCTTTCTCTCGGCGCGTATGGCCAAGTAAATCAGAACTGCTGCTCAGGACACCGGACGGTCGCTATGGCCCAAATCGCGAGCCGGATCTATCTGGTCGCGCAGGCGCTGCTTGAGCACCTTGGCCTCGGGGAAGCCGCCATCGGCCTTGCGCTCCCAGATCTGCACGCCATCGCAGGTGATGCGGAACACCCCACCGGTGCCGGGCTCCAGGCTGACCTTGGCCAGGTCGTCGGCAAAGGTCGATAGCAGCTCCTGGGCCAACCAGGCGGCGCGCAGCAACCATTGGCATTGGGTGCAATAGGTGATGGTGACTTCGGCTTTGTGGCTGGACATGGCCTGACTCTAGGTTGGCAAAAAAACCATGATAACGCCTACAACCCCAAGCCCAGAACTCTAAGCCCTAAGCCCAGATAGCCAAACAGCCCGTTCCGCTGAGGTGAACGGGCGTTCCACCGGGCAGTACAACGGGCTAGGCGATCTTGGCCAGCAGTTGCCGGGCCCGCTGTTTTTGCTTCTCGTCGCCACTATTAATGACTTCATTGAGGATACTGCAGGCGCTGTCCAGGCTGCCCTGCTCGATATAGGCCAGCGCCATATTCAGTTTGGCCAGGTTGTCACGGCTACCGGCCAGATCGTCCAGATCGCTCACCACCGCACGCCCAGGCGCCTTGGGCTGCTCGACAAAGGCCGCATCCAGCTCGTCATCCAGCCAGTCATCGTTCGGTGTCTCTTCCACCAGCATCGATTCGGCAAAGGGGCTGCGCGGATCGCGGCTGCCTGCCAGACCGAAGACATCCGAGGTTTTGCCCTGAGCGGCCGCGCTGCTCCCAGCCTCGTCCGCGAGCTTGCTCGGTGCAGTTGGCGAGAACGGACTGACCATATCCCAGTCGGCATCCAGCGACAGCTCATCCAGATTGAGCTGGCTGTCTTCAGCCGGCAACTCGGCTGGCGCTTCGTCCAACTGCAGCAGCGGATCGCCGAGCAGTTCGGCAGGCGGAGCCTCGAACAGCTCGGCATGCCGCGCCTTCAGCTCATCGATACGCACGGGGCTAAAACCCGCCGCGCGCAAGCTGGTTTCCTGCTCGACAAAACCCTGGGCATCGCCGAGTTGGGCCAGTACTTCCAGCAGGCGAAAACCTATGTCGCTGCGCTGCGGCTGGGCTTGCGCAGCCTTGCGCAGGGTGTCCTCCGCTTCACCGAGGCGGCCATAGGCGATATAGACATTGGCGCTCTGCAGCGCGTCGCTGCCGTCTGCCGCCGACCAGGCGGGGACTGGCGCTTCGCGGACGCTGACCGTCACGGCTGGGGCCGGCTGTTTAGGCTCTACCCCTGCCGCCTTCGCCGTGGCCATGACTGGCTGTGGAAGCGGTTTAGTGGGTGCAGGCGGCTCTACCGGGCGATTCCGCGCGCGCCAGAGCACACCGACCATAGCCGCGAACAGCAGCGCCAGAAGTGCCAGACCTCCCTTCAGCCAGTTATCACTCTGCTCGCCAGCCGCTGGCTCATTAGCCGGTGCAACTAGCGGAGCCTGGGTCAGGGTAGCTGGGCTGGCAGTCGCCGCTTGGCGCGCCGCCAGTTCGGCCTGCAATCCGGCAATCTGCCGGTCCCGCGCCGCCATCTGCTCTTGCATCTGCTGCACCTGCAGTTCCAGCTCGGCCAGGCCCTGTTGCAAGCGCGTCGTCTCGGCAATCTGCTTGGTCAGTTCCTGATCGGCCAGATTCTGCTCCTGCACCAGCAACTGCGCCGCTGGATCGACCGGCAACTCGCCAGCAGCCTGCCCCGCAGCCACTAGCTCGGGAACAGCCTGCTCGGCTGCTGTATCAGCAGTAGCAGGAGTGGCAGGCGCAACGGCAGGCGGACTGCTCGCGCTATCGGGTAACAGCAACTCGGCGCCGGCGCGCAGGCGGTTGATATCGCCCTGGCTAAACGCCTGCGGGTTGAGGGCCTGGATATCGCTCATCAGGGCTTGTTGCGAAGCTAGGCTACCCGCCTCACGCAGGCGTGCCGCGATCTTCCACAGGCTATCGCCACTCAGCACGGTATAGCGTTGCTCCTGCTCGGCCGCCGGCAACGGCGCGCTGGCGCGAGCAGGGCTGGCCTCGCTAGTTGGGGTGACCGGGGCCGCTGCCGGCAGCGCTGCCGGAGTGGGCGCAACCGCCAGGCTACGGTAGGCCGAGGAGCCCGGGGGATCGAGCAGCACGGTGTACTCGCGGTACAGCTGCCCGCTGGCCTGCGCCACCTCGACGATAAAGCTCAGGTACGGCTCACGCACCGGGCGCACCGATGCCACCCGAATCACACTGCGGCCGCCGCGCAACAAGGGGGTAAAGCGCAAGTCATTGAGGAAGTACAGGCGATCGACACCCGATCGATTGAAGACGTCGATTGGCGCCAGACGAACCCGCAGGTCGCTGTCAGTCAGGTCGCCGATATTGAGCAGTTCGATTTCCGCATCCAGCGGCTGACTCAAGGCCGAGTGCAAGGTGATTTCACCAAGCCCCAAGGCCGGCACCATGCCTGAGTAAAGGGCCGAACCAGAGGCCAGGCCAATCAGTAACTGACGAACCCTTGCCATATACAACTCTCCCGCTGAATCCACCCGACCTGCCTTTCCACAATACGCTCTGGGCGTGCGCATCCGGCGCTGAGAAAACCAAAAGGGCAGCAAAATCGTGCTTCGGGAAATACGCTCCGTGTTGAACCCGGCTGGTGCACGGCGATGATCACGGCTGCATTTAGCAGACAAATTGTGAACTGCTTGGCAAACAGCCAGCACCCGTGAAGCATAGGCCCAGAGTCAAGAAACTGACAAGCAATAGTCCTAGCGCCCTGCCGTCAGTCTCTTGCCGACTTGACGCCCCAGGCAGCCAGCACCGTGACGGCGAAAACCGCCGCCAGCAGCCAGAAGCTTTGCTTGAAGGCCAGCGCTTCGGCCAATCGATGGCCGCCTTCGGCGCCGTGTCGCCACTCCAGAAAGAAGGTCAGCAGATTAACCCCGAAAGCGCCACCCAGCTGACGCACGAAGGTGATGGCGCCGGCGCCTTGGGTCAACTCCTCCGCGCTCAGGATGTCCAGCGAACCGGTGCTCAAGGCCGGCAGAATCAGGCCTAAACCGACCCGTCCGACACAGGTCCAGAAGCACAGGAGCAGAAAGCCTGCGCCCTGCCCGACCCAGGCCAGGCCGGCGGCGGACCAGGCAAAAATCAGCAGCCCGCTGATCAACAGCAAGGCCGCCGACAAACGATCACTTAGCCAACCGCCGACAAAGGAGGCCAGGCCCATCAAAACGCCCGCCGGCAACAGCAACAACCCGGCGCGACCGGCGCTATAGCCCTCCACTGTTTGCAGGTACAAGGGAATCAGGTAGGTGGAGCCATACAGGCCCACGCCCAGGGTCAAGGCCACCCAACTGGCGCTGCGAAACCCGGCGTGGCGCCATAAGCCCAGGGGCAGCAAGGGTTTGTCGCTGCGCCGGCTGCGCGCCACAAAAGCACATAGCGCCACTACCAGCAAGGCTGCCGGCAGCCATACCCGCGGCTGCGACCAGGCAAAGCGCTGCGCTTCGGCCAGGGCGCCCAGGGCGGCAAAAATCGCCACGCAGAGCCAGGCAAAGGCGCGGATATCGAGCAACGGGGTGCTGCGCTCACGCTGACTGGGCAGCAGCCATTGCCCGGCGATCAGCACCAGCAGGCACATGGGTAGCGGCAACCAGAACACCGCGGCCCAGCCGAAGTGATCGACCAGATAGCCGCCAATGCCCGGGCCGAGCGTGGGCGCCAGCATCACCCCCAGGCCATACAAGCCCAGGGCCATACCCCGGCCACCGGCGGCGAACACGCGAAAGATCAGCACCACCGCCAAGGGTTGCACTATGCCCGCGCAAAGCCCCTGGATGATGCGCATCGCGATCAATTGCCAGGCCGCTTGCGCGACCAAGGCCAATAGCGAACTGAGGATAAACAGCAACAGGCCGAACTGCGTGGTGCGCCGCGCACCGAAGCGCGCTTGCGCCCAGGCCGCCAGCAGCAAGCCGGCGGTCATGGCCGCGAGAAAGCCGGTGGACAGCCATTGCGCCAGCGGCCGGCCAATGGCGAAGTCCTGCATGATCGCCGGCAATGCCACGTTGATGCTGGTGGATGCCAGCACCATGGCCATGCTGCCGGTCATCAACAAGGCCAGCAGGCACTGCGGATAGCGCTTGCCGAAACGCTGCTGCAGCGCCTGCAAGTCCTCCTGCATCAGCGCCGTTCCAGATTGCTCAGCACCTGGGCATGCACCTTCTGGCAACGGCGCAGATCGTCCTCATCGATGCCGGCGAAGACTTCCTTGCGCAGCTGAGCGGAGATCGCTTCGATTTTTTCGATCAGCGGCAGGGCCTGTGGGCTCAGGGCAATCTTCTTCGCCCGGCGGTCTTCCGGCACCGCCTGGCGGCTGACCAGGCCCTGGGCCTCCAGGCTGTCGAGCAAGCGAGCCAGGGTCGGGCCTTCCACCCCCACGCTTTGCGCCAACTCCCGCTGGGTGGGTAATTCGGCGAAGCGTCCCAGGTGCAGCAGCACCAGCCAGCGCGCCTGGGACAGGCCAAGCCCGACCAGGCGGCGATCCAGCTCGGCGCGCCAGGCGCGGGATAGTTGGGCGACTTGCATGGCGAAACGGTGTTGATCGGTGTGCGACATGGATAACGGCTCTTAACTATCAAAAACTAATTATTAGCCAGCTAACCATAACCCTAGGACCTAGGCAAGTCTGCCGAGGCTTTCGCCCCTCCCATCACCACTTAACGTACTGATCTTCAACGAAGCCCCAGAGGTTATCGATAGCCACTGGCGGGCGACCGACAGGACGCAGCACGCCCTTGAACTGACCGAATATCTGCTTGAAGTTGCTGGCCAGCACGCCGAGATTCAGGCGTTCCTGGTGCAGGCCACGGCCCTCGAAGCGCAGCTCCACCTGACCGTCATGGGAACTGATCTGCCAGGGCTGCAGAGGCTGATCGCGATCGAAAGCGAAACGCACGCCATCGACCTTGATCAACTCGCCATCCAGCCAGTAGCAGTTTTCGCTGAAGCTGGTCTCGTTGACCCCGCAGGACAGGTTCAGGCCGACCCGCTGCGCCCCCGCCTGGCCCGACAGGCAGGCCCAGTTCCAATGGGTTTCCGGGCGCATATAGCCGGCCGACCAGTCGTGATGGGCAAAGGCCTCGAGCTGCGCCAGGTCGAACTCGCCCAGGCTGCAACTGACCTGCCCGGTGCAGCGCACCCCGGCGACTTTCTGCGCATAGACCCAGCCATTGACCGCGGCCTGTGTGTTGATGCACATCGGCTGGAACGCCGGCTCGCTCTCGCTGAAGCGCGCATCGATCCGCGTGCCGTCATCCAACTCCACCAGCAGGCGCTTCTCCCTAGAGGCACCGTGGTTCTCCAGACGCAGCAGATTGCGCCCCGCGCGCAACTCGCACAGGCCGTCATTGGGCTGCTGGGAGAAACAGCTGCCAAAGCCCAGCGGCAACTTGAACTGACGCTCGATCATGCGCCCGCTGGGCGGGTGGAACAGGTAGACGAAGCCGATACCGGCCAGGCTCAGGTTGGCCAGGGCGCAGCCGCCGATCAACTGGTCGCTGATCAGCCCGAAATACTGGAACTGGTGGAAACGCCGCCATTTCGCCAGGGCGCCCAAACGCCGGCCCATGGGCGAACGAAAGTCGAAGTCGCGGTAATTGATCAGCCCCGGGGCCGAGGGAAAGATGCCGTAATGGGGCTGACCGTTGGCCTGAATCAGTCGATCCATGGGGGAAATCGCTCGAGGAGAACACCAGGGCGATGCTAGCACTGGCGTTCCAGCTCAGGCACTCACCGCAAGCGCCAGCGCGAGCGGCAAAATCGGCCAATACAGTCAGCGGGCAGTGTAGGTTGGGCTGAGCCACGCGAAGCCCAACATTGCGCCCATGCGCCGTAAGACGAGCGGAGCGCAAGCGGGACGTCGGGCGGAGTGCTGCGCACTCCCTGTTGGGCTTCGTCGCTACGCTCCTCAGCCCAACCTATGCCACCACCTGATTGCGGCCAAAGGCCTTGGCCTCATACAGGGCGCGGTCGGCATATTCATAGAGCTGCGCCAGCGCGCCGCTCTCGGCGGGCTGGATGCAGGCCACGCCAATCGACATGGTCAGCATGGTGGCGGTATCCGAGCCGGCATGCTCGATATCCAGGGTTTGCAAGGTCTGGCGCAAGGCTTCGGCATGCTGCCGGGCTTGGTCCGCCGCTATGTCGTAGAGCAGCACGGCGAACTCTTCGCCGCCCAGGCGCACCGCCATATCCAGAGGCCGGCGGGCGGCGTCCTGGAGCAGGCTGCCGACCCGCTGCAAGGCATTATCGCCGGCCTGGTGGCCGTAGTGATCGTTGTACGCCTTGAAGTGATCGATATCGCACAGCAACAGGGCCAGGCTGCAGCGCTCGCGCTGCGCCTGACGCCACAGGCGCTCGAACTGGCGATTGAAACTGCGGCGGTTGTGCAGCCCGGTCAGGCTGTCGTGATCGGCCAGCACACGCATCAGCCGGCTGATCAGAAAGTGCTCGCGCGACTTGAACTCCAGCAGGTAGCAACCCACGGCGCCCATCAGGTTGCCGAACAACAGGAACAGGCTGTTATTGATCAAACGCGGCACCGACACGCCAGCCATCAGCAGCTCGGCGGCGATATAGCTCAGCAGTATCAGCAGGGAACAGGCCAAGGCCTCGAACAGGCGCAAGCCCACCAGAAAGTAGGAGGCCATGCACACCAGCAACAGCCCCTCGTAGGGGTAGCTGGGGTCGACTCGGTGGGCGATACCCACCACCAGCGAGGCGCCGACGCCCAAGGCCAGAATGGTCACCAGGCTCAATGGCTGCAGCAGGTGCACATGCTTGCGCCGCACCAGCAGCCAGGCGAACAGCACCAGCAAGAACAGCACGCTCAGGCGCACGCCCAGCATCCACCAGATTTCAGGCGCCTGGATCAGGGCAAAATCAAAAGCCGCGAACGCCAGCCAGATCAGCATGCCGACGCCGAGCGCGATGCGCTTCAGGTCGTAGCTGTCGTCGCGCACGTACTCGCGGTACTCGCGCTCCAGCGGCCGTGCGAAACGCAACAGACGAAAGCCCAAGGCCAGCTGGTCGGCATAGGGGCTGGGGCGCACATCATCTAGCCAGGCATGGGGAAGCGGCACCTTGACCTCTACTGGGGGACGGGCTGAAACCACCTTAGCCGCTCACCCGCACCGCCACAAGCCGAGCGAAGCTTGGGCACGGCTGAGCTTGTGGCTCAGCACCACCCGCCCATCAGGCCTCGAATTCGGCCTGCAAGGCGGTGCGCACGCAGTGCAGGATGCCCAGCTCGACCCGCCCGGCGAACTGTTCGCTGATCGCGGCAACCGGCGGCAGCTCGCCTTCCCCGTCGAGAAAGGCATCCTGAATCTCGCCGAGCAATTCCTGCGGCAAGTCCAGGGCCTGCTCCAGCGACAGTTGCTGACGGCCAATGGCCTCGGCCAGCAGGCCGTAGACGTTCTTCTCGCTGCAATTGAGCTGAGCGGCGATTTGCACCGGGGTCATGCCGGCACGCGCCAGGCTGATCAGCTCATGGCGCAAGTCCACCACCGCCCGCGGCGCGTCATCCGCGCCGCCGAGCACGGCGAGGAAGGCCTCGCCGTAGCGCTCCAGCTTGCGCGCGCCGACGCCGCTGACCCGCGCCATCTCGGCCAAGGTGCCGGGCTGGCTGCGCAGCATTTCCAGCAGGGTGGCATCGGGGAAGATCACATAAGGCGGCACCCCGTGTTCTTCCGCCAGTTTGCGCCGCAACGCACGCAGGGCTTCCCACTGGCCACGTTCCTCGCCGCGCACCAGTTGGCTGGCGGCGCTGCTGGAGGCTTTGGCGCTCTGCTGCGGCTTGAGGTCGCGGCGCAGTTGCAGGCTGACTTCGCCCTTGAGCAAGGGCCGGCAACTGTCGGACAGGCGCAGGCCGCCGTAACCCTCCAGGTCGACATCGGCCAGGCCGCGCGCCACCAACTGACGGAACAGCGAACGCCATTC
>NZ_JAUYNP010000273.1 GCF_030696055.1 Pseudomonas sp.
CGGCTGATTTCGCCTTGCCTAGCCGTCGCTCGCTACATTTTTCAACGGCCTGCTAGCCGCGGGCTTTACGGCTGGTGGAAATAGCGCTCGAGCAAATGCGGGTCATCGAAGTGCGCGCGGCCGATAAAGGCTGTGGCGTGGCGCCCCCATTGGCGCATGCTGCCGGGCGCGGGAACCCCCGAGGGCCAGAGTAGCCAGCGTTCCAGACGCTGGCTGCCGGCTATCAGGCCATCGCTGCCGTACAGGCTGCGCCGGCCTTGCGGATGGGGTAGTAGACGCAGTTGGTCGAGCGCGGCGGCTTGGTAGCTCAGCTGCGGATAGGGCGAGCGGCGGACATCGACCCACTGCAGCTGATGCTCGCCCGCGCTCAGCCACAGGGTCGCGGCTTGCTCACCCGTGAAATTCAAACGTTGCGCCTGGCGCGCTTCCTCGCCGGCGGGTTGGCGCAGCTGCAAGGGCGAGTCCGCCGGCAGGTAAAAGCTGTGCCAACAACCGCAGGGGTGGATGCTGTCATACAGCAGGGCGTTACCCTGGCGGTCGAGGGTCACCCGCCAGAGCAGGCCGTCCAGTTCGCCGCCGAACAGGTCCAGGGCATGGGGTTTGGGGCGCTGGCTAAACCAGAATTGGTAGATCAGTTGCAGGTGCCAGCGGCCATTCAGCTGGCTCCAGCCGCTGTGCTGGTAAACCGGGCTGAGCTGCTGGGTGAAGCCCAGGCTGCCATCGGCGCGGTAATAGGGGCTGCCGATGCGGTCGCTGCGGCTGGCTTGGGCGATCTTCAGCCAGGGCGCATGGCGGGCAAAGAGCGCGGCGAGTTGTGGCGCATCCGCCTGGGGCAGGCCCAGGGCATCCTCGTTCAGCGGCAGTATGGGGGCCGGCTCTGCGTTTATCTGCAGCGGCTGATAGCTGAGCCAGTGCGCGCCGTCCGCCGGCGCCGTGGCCAGAATCGCGCTCTGCTGCCAGGCGTTAATGCTGCGGCGGAAGATGGGTTTGAACAGCGGATAGATGCCCAGGGTGCGGGCCCAACCGCGGTAGTCGTCGGGAACCTGGGCGGCCTCGACGGCCTCGGCAAAGGCCCTTGGCGCGCCTGCCAGGCGTTCTATCTGGGCGCTGCGGCAGCTGCTCAATGCCGCTTGCCGTTCGGCACTGCTCCAGGCGCGTCGCGGCTCGGCCGGCAGCTGGGCGATCTCGATCTGGCTGGCTTCAGCGTCGTGGGCGGCCAGGCGCTGCAGCCACAGTAGGCGTTGCTCGGCGCTGCGCGCGCTGGCGCCAAGCGCCGCCAGGCTTCTATCGCTGCGCAGGCCGGCAAAGCCGGGCAGGCGCTGGTACTGCGCGTCCTGCTGGGCCTGGGTGGCGCTGTGCAACTGGCTGAACAGTGCCGCGCAGTTATCGGCGGGGCCGGACGGCAGGCTCGCGCATCCGGCCAATACAAGCCCCAGCAGGCTAGCGCTGATCAGCGTCCTTGGCATCGCGGGCGTCCATCTCGAGCTTGCGTTGACGGATTCTGGCCAGCTGCTCCTCGCTTAGCGGCAACGGCTTGGCGGTGCGCAACAGCACCATCAGCCCGCCGACTATGGAGCCCAGCACCAGAATGATCAGTAACCAGATATACCAAGGCATGGGGCGCCCCTCGATAGATGAGTGTTCACCATATGCCGATCTGCCCGACTTGTCAGATGGCCGGGCGCTGCTTTGCAGCTAGCGTCAGCGGATTATCCGCGAGCCGCTGCTGGTCTCAGTGGCGCACCTGCTTAAGGGTTTCGGCGATCAGGAAGGCCAGTTCCAGGGATTGGTCGGCGTTCATCCGTGGGTCACAGTGGGTGTGGTAGCGATCCGACAGGCCCGCCTCGGTGATCGGCCGCGCGCCGCCTATGCATTCGGTGACGTTCTGCCCGGTCATTTCGATATGGATACCGCCGGCGTAGCTGCCCTCGGCCTGGTGCACGGCGAAGAACTGCTTCACCTCGGCGAGGATCTGCGCAAAATCCCGGGTCTTGTAGCCGCTGGACGCCTTGATGGTGTTGCCATGCATCGGGTCGGAGCTCCACAGCACCTGGCGGCCTTCGTGCTGCACGGTTTGGATCAGACGCGGCAGGCCGGCTTCGACCTTGTCCGCGCCCATGCGCACGATCAGGTTGAGGCGACCCGGATCGTTGTCCGGGTTGAGGATGTCGATCAGGCGTATCAGCTCGTCGCTGGCCATGCTCGGGCCGACCTTGACTCCGATCGGGTTGCCGACGCCGCGCAGGAACTCGACATGGGCGCCGTCCAGTTGGCGGGTACGGTCGCCGATCCACAGCATATGCGCCGAGCAGGCGTAGTCGCCGCCGGTGAGGCTGTCGCGACGCACGAAGGCTTGCTCGTAGTTGAGCAGCAGCGCCTCATGGGCGGTGAAGAAGTTGGTCTCGCGCACTTGCGCAGAGCCGTCCATGCCGCAGGCGCGCATAAAGGCCAGGGTCTCGTCGATGCGGTTGGCCAGGTGGCTGTATTTCTCGGCCAGCGCCGAGTTGGCGATAAAGTCCAGGTTCCACTGGTGCACCTGATGCAGGTCGGCGAAGCCGCCCTGGGCGAAGGCGCGCAGCAGGTTCAGGGAGGCGGTGGACTGGTGGTAGGCCTGCAGCAGGCGCTCCGGGTCCGGCACGCGGCTGGCGGCGTCGAAGCCGATGCCGTTGACTATATCGCCACGGTAGGCCGGCAGGGTCACGCCGTCGATGGTTTCGTCATTGGCCGATCGCGGCTTGGCGAACTGTCCGGCCATGCGCCCGACTTTCACCACCGGGCAGCCGGCGGCGAAGGTCATGACGATGGCCATCTGCAGCAACACCTTGAAGGTGTCGCGGATCTTCGCCGCGCTGAACTCGGCAAAGCTCTCGGCGCAGTCGCCGCCCTGCAGCAGGAACGCGCGGCCCTGGGTGACCTCGGCGAACTGACGGCGCAGCTCGCGGGCCTCGCCGGCGAACACCAGCGGCGGGTAGCCGGCCAGGGTCTGCTCGACTTGCGCCAGGTGGGCGGCGTCCGGGTACTGCGGTTGTTGCTGGATCGGCTTGGCTCTCCAGCTTTCAGGGCTCCAGGGTTGCGACATTGCGGCTCTCGGCTTCAGGCAATTTAGGCGGTAAGGCATGGTAACCGATTCAAGCCGATAGCTGCGGCGATAGCCTCGATAGAGGCGCTGCATAAGCGCTTAGTGGCCGGGCAGCCGGCCATGGTGGTCTAGGGCGATTCCGCGGTGTTAATGCTTGAGCCTTCGAGCCGTGAAATGACGTTGCGGCTAATTAGCGCGTGACCCGAGGTGGCTGCCTCCATGACAATTAGCCCCTTGCCCCTGGCCGAAAGGGTCGGGGATATCTGGGTGGAGAGTGGGATGCCAGGTTTACCCCCGGTGGATCAAATGCCGGAGCCGGTGCTGATCGCCGAAGTGCGCGATGCTTTCGGCGTGATTCAAGTGGTCGAAATGGGTGCTTATCGTTTTCTCGAGTTCGGCGAGTCGATCGAGCAGAGCTGCGTGTTTATGGCCGACCCCAGCTGGCTGGAGTACGACTACACCCGCGCCATGCTGCTCGGCGCGCTGTGCCACGAGGAGCCGGAAAGCGCGCTGTTTCTCGGCTTGGGCGCCGGCAATCTGACCCAGGCCTGCCTGAAGTTTCTGCCGCTGGACGATGTGGAAGTCATAGAGCTGCGCCCGGATGTGCCGCGTCTGGCCATGCAGCATATGGGGCTGACCGACGACCCACGCCTGACCATTCGCATCGGCGACGCCCTGGAGTTGCTGGAAAGCGCGGAAAAGACCGACCTGCTGTTTGTCGACCTCTATACCGATCATGGGCCGGCCACCGGTCATCTGGCCTGGCGCTTTCTGGAAAACTGCCAGAAGCAGCTCAATCCCGGCGGCTGGCTGATTATCAACCAGTGGGCCGGCAACGACGGCAAACCCCTGGGCGCGCCGCTGCTGCGCGGCCTCTACCATCGCCACTATTGGGAGTGTCCGGTGAAGGAGGGCAATGTGGTGCTGCTGGTGCCGGCCGACCTCGACCAGCAACTGGACATGGACGAACTGCGCCGCCGCGATGAACTGCTGGCGCCGCAGCTGGGCTATTCCCTGTTGCCACTGATCAAGGCGCTGCGCCCGGCGACTTGATCCGCCAGGCCCATTCTTAGCGCAATGCCGTTCACTTAAGCCAAGTGAACGGCATTTTTGTAGCCCGGATGAAATCCGGGGGAACTTTACCCCTGCAAATCTGCCCCCGGATTGCATCCGGGCTACGTTCCGGGAACCTTGCTTGCGCAAGATGCCCCCTTAAGTGAACAGCATTGCATTCTTAGCGGCCTTTAAACTCGCCCTGGCGCCGCTCCAGCATGGCGCGCACGCCTTCCTGGGCATCTTCACTGGCCATCAGCCGGGTTACGGTGGGGTGCAGGCTGGCCGCCGCCGCGGCTTGCCCTTCAACTACGGCCTGGCGTGCCGAGGCGAGTGTGGCCTGCACGCCCAGGGGTGCCTGGGCGGCGACGCGCTCGGCCATCCAGATCGCCCGGTCCATCAGATCCTCACTGGCCAGCACCTGCTGGATCAGGCCCAGGCGGTAGGCTTCGTGGGCGTCGAATTCATCGCCGGTGAGCAGCCAGCGCATGGCGTTGCCCCAGCCGGCCGTCTGGTGCATGCGCAGGGTCGCGCCGCCGAAGGGGAAGATGCCGCGCTGCACTTCCATCTGGGCGAAGCGGGTGTTGCTGGCGCACAGGTTGATATCCGAGGCGAGCATCAGTTCGATACCGATGGTGTAGCAGTAGCCCTGGGCGGCCACTATCACCGGTTTGCTGGTGCGCGGTCCGCCGAATACGCCCCAGGGGTCACAGCCTCCTGCGGGGATCTGCCAGCCAGCGGCGAACTGGGCGGCCACGTTGGCCAGGTCCAGCCCGGCGGTAAAGTGTTCGCCATGGGCAAACACCAGCGCCACGCGGGCCTCGGCATCGCGCTCGAACTCGCCATAGGCCAGGCACAGGTCATTGAGCATATCCAGGTCAAAGGCGTTGCGTTTGCTCGCCCGGTCCAGGCCGATCAGCATGATCTGACCGCGTTTTTCACGGCTGACACGGCCGCTGCTGCTTTGCGTCATGGCGGAGAGTCCTTGTACGCAGGTTTAGGGGGGCGTTCTGCTACTACAACTTGCCATCCGCAGGCTACCAGAGGATGACCATTCGGCGCGGTATCCGCTTTATTTGTGGCTTATTTATGGAAAAGCAGGCACATCGGCCAGGTTTTCCGGTATAGTGCGCGCCGGTCAATTCTTGGCCACGTTCAGGTAGCACAACTCGCCCGAAGGTTAACTTTGGCAGTTAGTTCGCATTGCGGACTATCCTTGACGATTCATTTATCACTACGTTTTCGCAAATCCCCGCCGACATGGCTGCCAGGGCGACTCTCGAGTCTTACACGGCATGCGCAGCTTTGGAGCATGGGTCTTTGCGGATGCACTAGAGGCAGACCCATGACCCAGGAAATCGGCGGCTTCGCCGCTCTCGATCTACATCCCAATGTTCTCGCTGCTGTAATTGCCACTGGCTATGAAGAGCCTTCGGCTATTCAGATTCAAGCGATTCCAGTGATCCTCGCCGGCCACGACATGATCGGCCAGGCGCAGACCGGCACCGGTAAAACCGCTGCCTTCGCACTGCCAATCCTCAGTCGTATCGACCCGGCCAAGCGTCAGCCACAGGCGCTGATCCTTGCGCCGACGCGTGAGCTGGCGTTGCAGGTTGCCACCGCCTTTGAAACCTACGCCAAGCAAATGCCGGGCGTAAATGTCATCGCCGTTTACGGTGGTGCGCCGATGGGCCCGCAGCTCAAGGCTATCCGCAATGGCGCACAGATCGTTGTGGCCACTCCGGGTCGTCTGGTTGACCACCTGCGTCGTGACGAGAAAGTGCTGTCGACCATTCAGCACCTGGTGCTCGACGAAGCCGACGAGATGCTCAAGTTGGGCTTTATGGATGACCTCGAAGTGATCTTCAAGGCCATGCCGGAAAGCCGTCAGAGCGTGCTGTTCTCCGCCACTCTGCCGCACTCGATCCGCGCCATCGCAGAAAAACACCTGCGTGACCCCAAGCACGTCAAGATCGAAACCAAAACCCAGACCGTGACTGCCATCGAGCAGGTGCATCTGATGGTTCACGCCGACCAGAAGCACGCCGCCGTACTGCGTCTGCTGGAAGTCGAAGAGTTCGACGCGCTGATCGGTTTCGTGCGCACCAAACAAGCCACCCTGGATCTGGCCGCCGCGCTGGAAGCCAAGGGCTACAAGGCTGCCGCCCTCAACGGCGACATCGCGCAGAACCAACGTGAGCGCGTGATCGAGTCGCTGAAAGATGGCCGTCTGGACATCGTCATCGCTACCGACGTGGCCGCCCGCGGTCTCGACGTACCGCGCATCACCCACGTGATGAACGTGGACATGCCCTACGATCCGGAATCCTACGTACACCGTATCGGCCGTACCGGCCGTGCCGGTCGTACCGGTCGCGCCCTGCTGCTGGTGACGCCGCGTGAGCGTCGCATGCTGCAGGTGATCGAGCGAGTTACCGGGCAGAAAGTTGGCGAGGTCAAACTGCCGAACGCCCAGCAAGTGCTGGACGCACGCATCAAGAAACTGACCAACAGCCTGGCGCCGCTGGTGGCCGATGCCGAAGCCAGCCACGGTGAGCTGCTCGATCGTCTGACTGCCGACATAGGATGCAGCCCGCGTGCCTTGGCCGCAGCCCTGCTGCGCAAGGCCACCAATGGTCAGGCCCTGACCCTGGCTGAAGTTGAGCGTGATCAGCCGCTGGTGCCGAGCAGCAGTGGCCCGCGTGAACGTAGCGAGCGCAGTGATCGTGGTGACCGCCCTGAGCGTTCCGATCGCGAAGGCAGCCGTGAGCGTCGTGCTCCGGTGCCGTTGGCAGAAGGCCGTGCCCGTTGCCGTACCGCCCTGGGCGCACGCGACGGTATCGCCGCGAAGAACCTGCTGGGCGCCATCCTCAACGAAGGCGGTCTGGTCCGCGAAGCCATCGGCCGCATCCAGGTGCGCGAGAGCTTTAGCCTGGTCGAGCTGCCGGAAGAAGGCCTCGAGCGTCTGCTGACCAAGCTGAAAGACACCCGCGTCGGTGGCAAGCCGCTGAAGCTGCGTCGTTATCGCGAAGATTGATTGTTAACGATTAAGCCGCGCGAACCCAAAAGCCCCGCATTGTGATGATGCGGGGCTTTTTTGTGCCTGACGGTTTACCGGCCGGTTAAGGCCGTGGCTCAGGCAAAGCTATAGATATCCATGCCCAGGGCGCCGAGGGTAAAGCCGCTGTGTTCGACCTTGAACGGGCCGCCGGCGCCACGGGCGAAGAACAGTGGCAGCAGATGTTCGTCGCTGGGGTGGCTGCGTTTTGCATAAGGGGCTTGCTGGCGGTAGTCATGCAGCGCCGCTTGCTCATCCTTGCTCAGCTTGTCCACCATCCAGTCGCGAAACGCCTGGGCCCAAGGCTCGATGCTATCCGGGCCGGCTTGCCAGTCCAGCTCACCGAGGTTGTGGGTGATGCTGCCGGAGCCTATCAACAGCACGCCTTGCCCGCGCAGCTTGCTGAGGGCCTGGCCGACCTGGGTTTGCAGGGCCGGGCCTTGGTTGCTGGGCAGCGATACTTGCACCACC
>NZ_JAUYNP010000197.1 GCF_030696055.1 Pseudomonas sp.
GGCGCTGATGGGCCTGATCGAGGCCCCCGGCCTGGTCCAGGCCGACAGCCTGCAGTTCGACGGCACCGACATGCTGCGGCTCAAGGGCCGCCAGCGCCGGCATATAGTCGGCAAGGACCTGTCGATGGTGTTCCAGGACCCCATGACCGCCCTCAACCCCAGCTTTACCGTGGGTTTCCAGATCGAGGAAGTGCTGCGCCAGCACCTGGGTCTGAAAGGCCAGGCCGCTCGCGCCCGCGCCCTGCAATTGCTCGAGCGGGTGGAAATCCCCGCCGCCGCCAGCCGCCTGCATGCCTACCCGCACCAGCTGTCCGGCGGTATGAGCCAGCGAGTGGCGATCGCCATGGCGATCGCCGCCGAACCCAAGCTGCTGATCGCCGACGAACCCACCACGGCCCTGGATGTGACCATCCAGGCGCAGATCATGGACCTGCTGCTCGACCTGCAACGCGAACAGGCTATGGGCCTGGTGCTGATCACCCACGACCTCGCCGTGGTCGCCGAAACCGCCCAACGCGTGTGCGTGATGTACGCCGGGCAAGCGGTGGAAATCGGCAGCGTGCCGCAGCTGTTCGACGCGCCGAGCCACCCCTATACCGAGGCGCTGCTCAAGGCCATTCCCGAGCACAGCCTGGGCCAACGGCGCCTGGCCACCCTGCCCGGCATAGTGCCCGGGCGCTACGACCGGCCTCTCGGTTGCCTGCTGGCGCCGCGCTGCCCCTATGTGCAGCCACATTGCCGCGAGCAGCGGCCGAGCCTGGATGCTCACGCACGCGGCGCGGTGCGCTGCTTCTACCCGCTTAACCTGACTGCGGAGGTGGCCTAATGAGCGCTGTCCTGACTGCCCGAGACCTGACCCGCCACTATGAAATCTCCCGCGGCCTGTTCCAGCCCAGCGCCCAGGTGCAGGCGCTGAACGGCGTGTCCTTCGAACTGCAAGCCGGCAAGACATTGGCCGTGGTCGGCGAGTCCGGCTGCGGCAAGTCGACCCTGGCCCGCGCCCTGACCCTGATCGAGCAGCCCAGCTCGGGCTCCCTGCAGATCGCCGGGCAGGAGGTCACGGGCGCCAGCAAGGCGCAACGCAAGCAACTGCGCCGCGACGTGCAGATGGTGTTCCAGAACCCCTACGCCTCGCTCAACCCGCGGCAGAAGGTCGGCGACCAGCTGGGCGAACCGCTGCTGATCAACACCGCGCTGTCGCGCGCCGAACGCCGCGACAAGGTGCAGGCGATGATGCAGCAGGTCGGCCTGCGCCCCGAGCATTACCAGCGCTACCCCCATATGTTTTCCGGCGGCCAGCGCCAGCGCATCGCCCTGGCCCGGGCGATGATGCTGCAACCCAAGGTGCTGGTGGCGGACGAGCCGACCTCGGCCCTGGACGTGTCGATCCAGGCCCAGGTGCTCAACCTGTTTAGGGACCTGCAGGAGGAGTTCAACCCCGGCTATGTGTTTATCTCGCACAACCTCTCGGTGGTGCGGCATGTCGCCGACGAGGTGCTGGTGATGTACCTCGGCCGCCCGGTGGAGATGGGGCCGAAGGAGCTGATCTACAGTCGCCCGCTGCATCCCTATACCCAGGCCCTGCTGTCGGCGACCCCGACCATCCATCCGGACCCGAGCAAGCCGAAGATCAAGATCCGCGGCGAGCTGCCCAACCCGCTGGCGCCCCCCAGCGGCTGCGCCTTTCACCAGCGCTGCCCCTATGCCAGTGCGCGCTGCAGCAGCGAACAACCGCAGCTGCGCCTGCTCGATGCGCGGCAGGTGGCCTGCCATCATGCGGAAACCATCAACGGCTAAACGCTGGTCATCTAGACGCCCGCCCTGCGCCCGCAGGGCGTTGCCCCCCGCCCCGGCCTGACCGCACAGCTTTTGAACTATGCTGATTAGTTAGCGGTTAACGGGCTGTTGGAGGTCACGGGAGCGCCGAAATGTCACCCGATCTGTTGTTTGCCGATGAGCCAGAGGCCGCGCCTGAATTGCCGCGCTTAACGCCTTGGCAAGTGCTGATCGTCGATGATGAGCCGGCCATGCATAAAGTTACCCAATTGGTCATGAACGATTTCGAGTTCGATGGCCGCCAGCTGGCCTTCCTCAATGCCTACAGCGCCGCCGAGGCGCGCGAACTCTTGGCCAGCCGCCACGACATTGCCCTGGTGCTACTCGATGTAGTGATGGAAACCGAACATGCCGGACTGGATTTGGCGCGCTGGATCCGCGAAGACCTGGGCAACCCCAATGTGCGCATAGTGCTGCGCACCGGCCAGCCCGGCCAGGCCCCGGAAGAACTGGTGATCAAGGCCTACGACATCAATGACTACAAGGAAAAAACCGAGCTCACCCGCAGCAAGCTTATTTCGGTGTTCTACGCCGGCCTGCGCGCTTATCGCGACCTGATGCGCCTGGAACTGGCGCGCCAGGGTCTGCGCCGGACCATCGATGCGATCTCGGCGATTTACGACTCACAGAACCTGCGCGCCTTTGCCTCCGCGGTACTGGAGCAGCTCAACCAGCTGCTCAACTTCAATGGCGAGGGTCTCTGCGTCAGCCGCCTGGAAACCTACACCGCCTGTTCCGCCGAGGGCCATATGAAAGTGCTGGCGGCTACCCAGGCGTACTCGCGGCTGCACATCGACGCGGATGTGCAGGAGCTGCCAAGCGAAATACAGCAGGCGCTGCAACGCACCTTGCAGGAGAAGCAGCACCACTTCGGGGAAAGGTATCTGGCCTGCTATTACCGCAGCAAGTCCGGCAGCGAGACCGTGGTGTACATGTCCTTCGCCGATTGCATCGAGGATGAGGCGCGCGAACTGCTGGAGATCTTCACCGCCAACGTGGCCATCACCTACGAGACCCTGTTGTTGTGCGTTGATCTGGAGGAGACCCAGCGCTCCACCATCTACATCCTCGGCGAGGCCGTGGAGAAGCTCTCCAAAGAAACCGGCGCGCATGTCAAACGGGTGGGTGAAATTGCCGCCCTGCTCGGCACCGCCCTGGCCTTGCCGGAGCGCGAAGTGGCCGATCTGCGCCAGGCGGCGCCCCTGCATGACGTCGGCAAGATCGGCATTCCGGATGCGCTGCTAAGCAAGCCGGGCAAGCTCGACGCCGAGGAGTGGGCGGTCATGCAACAGCACGCCCGGCTCGGCTATGAACTGCTCAACAGTTCCGACAAGCGGGTCCTGCAGTTGGCCGCGGTGATCGCCCACGAGCATCACGAGCGCTGGGATGGCACGGGTTATCCGCGGCAACTGGCCGCGCAGCAGATCCATATCGCCGGGCGTATCGCGGCGCTGGCCGATGTGCTCGATGCGCTGGTGAGCACCCGCTGCTACAAGGCGCCCTGGCCCCTGGAGCAGGCGCTGGAATATGTCGGCAATGAGCGCGGCGGACACTTCGATCCGCACCTGGTCGACCTGCTGTTGCAGCGCCTGGAATTGTTGCAGGACATCTATCGGCGCTATCCCGCTAACTAAGCGCCTGCTGGGCCTGCGCAGCGCTATTGCATAAGTCTGCGGCAGGCGCCCAAGCACGCGGCGCAGTAATGGGGATGGCCATGGCGCTCGGCAGAGAGCCTGTTCAAAGGCTCGCGAGCTAGAGGCAGACAAGGCAAAAATGGCCGAGGGAGCGGAGTTTACTCGCTGTAAATGAGCATCCCGAGGCCATTTTTAACGCAGTCAGCCCGACGCGCAGCAGGCTTTGAACAGGCTCGTACCCTTAATCCCGGACGCTCTGGTTGCGGGCGTCCCAGTGCGACAGGTTGCAGTGGAGGCACTATGGCTGCGAATCAACAGCTGTTTGATGAAATTGACCGACGCAAGCTGGCGGAGGTGGCGCTGCGGCATATCACCGATACCACCTCGCGGGCGCGTGGCGATGACTTCTTCCGCGTGCTGGTGCGGGAGATGGCCGCCGCGCTGGAGGTGTTCTATGTGATAGCCGGGCGCCTCGTCCACGACGAACAGGGCCAGGAATTCAATCAGACCCTGGCGATATGGGCCGGCGAGGACTTCCTGCCAAATATGCGCTATGGCCTCGAGCACACCCCCTGCAGCAATGTCGCCGACCAGAGCATGTGCTTTCACGCCAGCAATATTTGCCAGGAGTTCCCGCTGGATACCTTGCTCGTCGATATGCAGGCCGAGAGTTATATCGGCATGCCGATGATCGATACCCAGGGCAAAACCCTCGGCATTCTGGTCGCCCTGGACAAGCGGCCGATGGATGAGAACAAGCGCTTACTGGCCTTGTCGCTGCTGTCGATCTTCGCCGCCCGCTGCGCTGCCGAACTGCAGCACCAGGATCGCGAAGAGGCCCTGGAGCGCATAGTCGAAGAGCGCACCCAGGTCTTGCGCCAAGCGCAGGGCAAGCTGATCGAGCAGGAAAAGATGGCCGCCCTCGGCGCCTTGGTGGCCGGGGTTGCCCATGAGGTGAACACCCCGATTGGCGTGGCCATTACCGCGGCGTCTGGCCTGCGCGAGTTTGCCGCGGTACTGCTGGAGAAACTCGCGGGCGGCGCGGTAAAGCGCTCGGAGCTGCAGGAGTTGGTCAGCCACCTGCAACTGGGGGCGAGCCTGGTTGAGGACAATCTTCATCGCGCCGCCAACCTGATCGGCAACTTCAAACAGTTGGCCGTGGATCAGAGCAACCTGCAGATCAGCGACTTCGATCTGGCCGAGTATATCGGCAGCATCTTTACCGCCCATGGCCCCGAGTTGAAGAAGGCGGGAGTCAGCCACTCGCTCGAGCTGCAACCTGATGTGCGCGTGCACCTGCCGGCCGGGAAAATAGCCCAGCTGCTGTCCAACTTGATCATGAACAGCCTCACCCACGCCTTTACCGACACAGCGCCGGGCAGCATCAGGGTCAGTGGCCGGGTGCAGGACGGTCAGGTTCACTTGTTGTTTGCCGACGATGGCGTGGGCGCTCCGGCAGCCGTGCGGGCGCGCATGTTCGAGCCCTTCTTCACCACCCGTCGCGGGCAAGGCGGCTCCGGGTTAGGCATGCATATCGCCTACAACATAGTCACCAGCCTGGGCGGCGAGATTGCTCTAGCCGACAGCGCGCGCGGCCTGGCTATCGCCATTCGCCTGCCGCTGCGGTTAGAGGCTTAACCTAATACACCACCTACCAGGGCTACACAGTGCCGAACCACTGCGCGGTAAGTGGCTTGCCTGTGCGCGGAAAAAATCAACGGGTAAGCGCTGACTCTGCAAAAGCGGCGCAGCCTTGCTCGCAATCTTCAATGATGGCGGGAACCGCTTGCGGCTCCCGCGGGTATAACACCTTGCGGCTGGCTCGAAATACTTAAGACGAACAAGTCCAAGTCAAGGTCGTTAGATCAAGCAGATAGGCATGCATATTCGGAACTTCCTCACCTTGCGCACCAACCACCTCACCCGCGGCGATACGGATTGCCGACTCACCTAGTGCGCAAGCCTTGTGCTGGTATATCCAACCAGGGTTCTGACCACTGGTCTCAATTTTCTCGATGACCAAGGTGCTGCAATGCAGGCGGAAAACCGGCGTATATCCTGGTATTCGGTCATTGGGATAACCCAGGCAGCCAATGATGTAGATGTAGTCACCGACAACAGTGGCGCTGTGGAAGTCGGTAGGTGGAAACAGATCGCGCGGATATCCATAGATGCTGATGTCACCATGACCGTCGTGTACCACCACATCGTTGTAGATGCAGAAGTCTGGGTCATAGAAATCTTCATGCTCCCCAGCAATCTCGATATAGCGGCCATCCGCTAGGCGGCTAACTGAACAACCGAAGCGCTCGAAACACCAAACCGCCTCTCCATCCTCGTCTCTGTCTTTGCCATCAAATTTAAGCCGCGGCTCCCAAGCACCTGCTCGACAATCCACCATGCCTAGCCAGAACGCTTCATCAAATAGCTCTGGATTACTGGTGCCAAAGCGTCGGTGCTTGGCCGCGCGATAATCGGCTTCATCGACTCGCACTCTTCGATCACCCCGGCAGCCGATAATCTGGCTACGAACGGTGAAGTCGAGATCATCAAGCCTGGCTCCGTATTCAAGCAGCACGCTGGCCACTTCACGCGTGCGGGCACTTGCAATGATCTCTCGATCAAACTGTGCCCCTGCCTGCAACAGTGTCTTGACTGATGCAACCTCCGAGTAGCTAACGGCCTCTGCCAATGCGGTTTTCCCAAACTCATCCTGGGCTTCAAGATCGAAGCCCTGCTCAATTAGCCAGAGCAACATGCCGGTATCTTCGCCGAGAGCGTACATCAGCGGCTGTTTGCCGCATCGTCCTTGATCCCTGCGATCCGCTCCCGAACTCAGCAACAGTTCGGCTTTCGCCACGCTTGCTGTTTGCAGCGCGAGCAACCAAGGAGTGCGCTGCCAAGAATCGCGAGCAGTCAGATCGACACCCGCACTCAGTTGGGCCTGCACGTCCGCCAAGCTCCCCCAGGCGATAGCCTGCATCAGCGCCGTCCACGCCAAAGGTTGCGGGTCGGCACCCGTCGCCAGTAACAGGCGGATCACCTCGAAACGCCCGACCCTCGAAGCAGACAGCAGAGGAGAAGGGCCAAGCTCGGCATGGTTTACCGTCTCGATGTCAGCCCCTCTCGCAAGCAGAAGCTCGATCATCGGCAAAGCAGCGCGCACGCTGAATACCGCGCAGGACAATGCCTCCGTAATATCAGCTCCAGCATCGAGCAACACCGCGACCTTTTCGACACTTCCTGCACGTACTGCGTGTATCAGAGCAGGCGGTGCGCGTCTTTTTCCTGCTTGCCGTACATCCGCTCCCCGTTCAAGTAAAAAGCCGATGGCTGCAACACTCGCAGCGGGCGACGCCGCGGCGCGCATTAACGCGCTGAGACCATCACGATCCAATGCATCTATTCGAGCCCCCTGGGTCAACTCACGGCCCATGCCGGCAATATCGCCAGCCTGGGCGCATTCATGCAGCTTCATATTTTTCGCCTTCCCTGATTAGGCATTTCCTGAAACAACGCTATTAATCGTTACCGCAGTGTTAGCGTCCGAAAAACTGATAGAACTCGCGCAGCTCGGCCTGGGTATCGCTGACGCTGACCGGGGTAAAGCGCAGTTCGTGGTAGGCCGGGCATTGCGCCAGGCGGCTCTGGTCCAGCGGGTGCAGCCAGCCGAGTAGCGGGTAACCGCCCATGGTCTGGTGGTCGGCCTGCAGGATGATCGGCTGACCGTCCGGCGGCACCTGGATGGCGCCGCGGCCGACGCCCAGCGACCACTGCCGCGCGGGTGCCTGCAGGGCCTCGCCGAGCAGGCGCGCGCCCATGCGGTCGGACTGCGGGCTGAGCTGCCAGTGGCGGGCGAAGAAGCCCTGCAGCTGGTCCTCCTCGAAGTGGGCCGCATCGCCGCCGGTAATCACCCGCAGCAAGGGTTTGCAGCTGTAGTCCGGCAGATAGGGCCAGGGCACGCTGGCCTTAAGGACGAAGCTGCCCGAGCGACACGGCAGCAGATCATCGACCTGCAGCTGGGCGCCCTCGCCGTGCAGGCCGCCGAGGTGTTCGCGCTGCTGGGTGCTGACGCTGCCCAATACCGGCTCGACCGAAAAACCGCCGACCACCGCCAGGTAGGCGCGCTGGCCGCTGCGGGCAAAACCCAGCTTGAGGCGCTGCCCGGCCCGCAGCGGCAAACGCGACCAGGGCGGCTGCGGCTCTTCATCCACACACAGGGGCATATCTGCGCCGCAGACCGCCACCCAGGTATCCAGCTCGGCCTGCAGCTCGAGATCGCCCAAGGCGACCTCCAACAGCGGCGTGCCCCAGGGGTTGTGCAGCAGGCGATTGGCCCAGGCCGCCGCGTGCATATCCAGCGGCCCGCTGGGGGACACGCCGAGGTGTTGCCAGCCCCGCCGCCCGCCATCCTGCAACAGGCTCAAGGGGCCGGACTTGAGCACCCGCAGGCCGTTCACAGCTGGCCGCCTTCGGCGACGAAACTGCGTTCATCGATCACCCGGAAGCGCACCAGATCACCCAGGGCCAAGGGACAGGGCGGCACGCGGGCGACATCGAACAGCGGCCAGGGGCAACGCCCCAGCAGGTGCCAACCGCCCGGCGAGCTGTGCGGGTAGATCGCCGTCTGCCGCTCGGCAATCGCCAGGCTGCCCGCCGGCACGGCCAGACGCGGGGTGGCGCGGCGCGGCAGCGCCAGGCGCGGGTGCAACTCGCCCAGATAAGCGAAGCCGGGGGCGAAGCCGATGGCGCCGACGTGGTAGTCGCCCGCCGCATGCAGCTCGATCACCTGGGCGACGCTGAGCCGGCACAGGCGCGCGACTTCGGGCAGGTCCTCGCCGCTATAACAGATGGGGATTTCGTGCAGGCGGCAGGCCAGCTTGCTGGAGGGCTCGTCTATCCAGCGCTCCAGCAGCGGCTTGAGCCGCTCGGCCAGCTGCAGGTGATCGGTGCGGCACAGGTCGTAGTGCAGCAGCAGGCTGGTCCAGCCCGGCACCAGGTCGGTCAAGAACGGCCCCAGCTCACCGCGAATGCGCTCGGTCAGCAGGGCGATGCGTTGCGGCAGCAGCGCGTCCGGCTGCTCGGCCAGCACCAGCAGCAGGGCTTCGGCACCGGCCGGCTCCAGGCGGATCATAAGGCGTCCAGCGCCCCAGCGCGGCGCCGCTGCGTACGACCGCCGGCGCCATTCATTGCAGGCTGTCCAGCCTGGCGCGCAAACGCCGCAGTACGGCCAGTGCATCGGCGTTGTCGCCATGTACGCAGAGGCTGTCGGCGCGCAGCCGCAAGGGCTTGCCGTCGATATCGGCGAAGGGCTCGCCCTGAGCGATCGCCAGGGCCTGACTGAGGATGAGCTCCGGCTTATGGTGCACCGCGCCACTCAAGCGCCGCGGCACCAACTGGCCGTCTGACTGGTAGGCGCGGTCGGCGAAGGCCTCGAACATCAGCGGCACATCGGCCTCGTCGGCCAGTTGCAGTTCGCGGCTGTTGTCGGCCAGCGCCAGTACCATCAGCGGCAAGCCCTTGCGGTACAGGGAGCAGGCCTCCAGCACCGCGGCAAGCAGGGCATCGTCGCGCACCAGGTCGTTGTACAGCGCGCCATGGGGTTTGACGTAGGCCAGTTGGGTGCCGGCGGCGCGGCAGAAGGCATCCAGGGCGCCAAGCTGATAGAGCACCAGCGCCGTCACCTCCTCCGGCGAACAGGCCATATGCCGGCGGCCGAAACCGACCATATCGGGATAGGCCGGGTGGGCGCCTATGCTCACCCCATGCTGCACCGCCAGCTCGACGGTGCGGCGCATGGTCAGGGGATCGGCGGCGTGGAAGCCGCAGGCCAGGTTGGCTTGATCGATCAGCGGCATGGCCAGGGCGTCATCGCCCATGCTCCAGACGCCGAAGCTTTCGCCCATATCGCAGTTCAGCAAGATAGTTTTCATGGGACAAGCTTAGAGCCCCAGCCGCAGTGGCACCAGTAGCCGACGGCACCCGGGCCGGAACTCAGTAGACATCACGGCGATAGCGGCCCTCTTCTAGCAGCGCCTCGAGCGCCACCGACCCCAGCACCTCGCGCAGCACCTGATCGACACCGCCGGCCATGCCCTCCAGGCTGCCGCAGACGTAGATGGCCGCGCCCTCGGCCAGCCACTCGCGCAGTTGCTCGGCGGCCTCGCCCAGGCAGTCCTGCACATAGCGCTTGTGTTCCTGGTCGCGGGAGAAGGCCAGGTCCAGGCGCGCCAAGTCGCCGCTGGCCAGCCAGGCTTGCAGCTCGGCCTGGCAATAGCAGTCATGGGCGGCGTTGCGCTCGCCAAACAGCAGCCAGTTGCGCTGACGGCCCTGGGCAATACGTGCCTTAAGCAGGCTGCGCAACCCGGCCAGGCCAGTGCCGTTGCCAATCAAAATCAGCGGACGCTCATCGCTTGGTCCGTGAAAGCTGCTGTTACGCCGCACCCGCGCCAGCAGCGCTGCAAGCAGCGGCGCCTGCTCGGTCAGCCAGCCGGAGCCCAGGCCGAGCGAGCCGTCTGCGTGCCGCTCTTGGCGCACTATCAGCTCCAGCACGCCGTCCGCGGGCAAGGATGCGATGGAATAGTCACGGCAGCCCAGCTCGGCGGCGTTGCGCGGCAGCACTTCGAGGATATCGCCGGCCTGCCAGGCCGTTGCGTCCAGGGGCTGCAGGCGAACCAGAAAGGTCGACGCTCCGGCGCTGCCCGGATTGAGGCATTCGCGCCCGAGCAGGCGCCACTCGGCGACGGGCTGTTGCGGCGGCGTGGCCACGGCGCTGCCGGTCAGGCTCGCCAGCTGCTGCTGCCAGTTGGCCAAGGCCGCGGCGTCGCCACCATCGACCTGCACCGGGGCGAACAGGCTCTGGGCGCCCTGCTGGGTCAGCCAGCCCTGCACGCGCTGGGCGAAGCCGCAGAACTGCCGGTACTGCCGATCGCCCAGGGCCAGCATGGCGTAGCGCAGATGCGGCAGATCCAGCGTGCGGCCGAGCAGCTGGCGCTCGAAGCCGCGGGCGCTGTCCGGCGCCTCGCCGTCGCCAAAGGTGCTGAGCACAAACAAGGCATTGCGTGCCTGGCGCAGCGCCTGTTCGTCCAGCCTGGCCAAGGGTTGCACGCTGACCGCCAGGCCCGCCGCCTGCAGTTGCCCGGCCGTGCTCCAGGCCAGCTGTTCGGCGAAGCCGCTCTGGCTGGCGAAGCCGATCAGCCAGCTGCCGGCGTTTTGCGCGGGCGCACCCAGCGCCCCGCGGGCGGCCGCGACGGCGCGTTGCTTACGACGGCGATCGAGGTACAGCAACCAGCCGGTGATAAAGAACAGCGGCATGGCCAGGCTGGCGAGCAGCATCAGGATGCGCCCGGGCAGGCCGAAGTAGCTGCCGACATGCAGGGCGTAGAGGCTGGTCAGCAACTGATCGCCAAAAGCGCTCTGCTTATAGCGCTGGTGTCGCCCCGCCGCGCCCGTCTGCGGGTCGAGCGCCAGCTGGTTGAGCGCGCGTTCGTGGGGTGCATCGTCAAGCAGGTAGAACAGAGTGGCAGGCGCACCGGCCGCGGCAGGCAGGCGCAGGTTATAGGCGCTGAGCTGCGCCCCGGCGGCCGCCTGCAAACCGTCCCAGAGCGCCGGGTAATTCACCTCGGGCATCTCGCCAGCGCTGGGCGGCGGGCCACGGCGACCGCGCTCCTGGCCGGCCGGCTCACTGCTGAGCAGCCAGGTCAGGCCTTCGCGATACCAGTCGTAGGACCAATACAGGCCGGTCAACGCGGCGCACAGGTAGAACGCCAGGCACCAGGTACCGGCCACCGCGTGGAGGTCCCAGTTGAACGCGCGGCCGCGCTTGGCCCAATCGAGGCACAGCCAGGCGCGCCAGTTCAAGGCGCGCCGCGGCCAGCGCAGATACAGGCCGGAGAGGCAGAAGAACAGCAGGATCAGGGTACAGGCGCCGGTGATTGGCTTGCCGGTGTCGCCCAGGGCGAGCGCCCGGTGCAGGCGCAGCATCAGCTCGAAAAAGCCCTGCCCACGCGGCTCGGCCAGCAGCTCGGCGCTATAGGGGTCGACATAGCGCATCGCGCCACGGCGCTCACCCGGCGGCGGGGCGAAGTTCACCCGGGCGGCATGGCCGCTGCGCAGTTCCACGTTCAGGCCAACCACCCGCTGCTGGCTGGCGGTCTCGATCCGCGCCACCAGCTCGGCGGGCGCCAGCACGCCACTGCCACGTACCTCGACCCGCAGGGTCTCGGGGTTGAGCGCGCGCAGCAACTCGTCCTGGAACGAATAGGCCGCGCCCGTCACGCCCATCAGGGCCAGCACCAGGCCGGCGCTGATACCGAACAGCCAGTGCAGCTGAAACAGAATTTTCTTCACCATAGAACCGTGCTCACAGCTAGCGCCCCTGATTTCACTCGGGTTGCCTCTTTGTAGGGTGGACATGGCGGAGCCTTGTCCACGACTGGCGGCCTGGATGGCGGACAAGCCTGGCGGCATGTCCGCCCTATGCCTGCTGCATCTCACACCGTAGCCCGGATGAAATCCGGGACCACCATTCCCGGATTTCATCCGGGCTACGCCTGTCGCCACCTCATGCGCTTTATATATCCGTCCAACGCCGCAGCAGGTTGTGGTACACCCCGGTCAGCTGCACGCTGCTGGCATGGCCGGCGCCCAGCTCGCGGTTGAGCTGCTGGATGCTGCTGTCCAGATCGAACAGCAAGGTGCGCTGGCCGTCGTCGCGTACCATGCTCTGCAGCCAGAAAAACGAGCAGACCCGCGCGCCGCGAGTCACCGGATTGACCCGGTGCAGGCTGGTGGACGGGTAGAGGATCAGATCGCCGGCCGGCAGCTTGACGCTATGCGCGCCGTAGGTGTCTTCCACCAGCAGCTCGCCGCCGTCGTACTCCTCGGGGTTGGTGAAAAACAGGGTGGCCGACAGGTCGGTACGGATCTTCTCGCCGGTGCCGCGCACCTCGCGCACCGCGTTGTCCACATGCAGGCCGAACGACTGGCCGCCCTGGTAGCAGTTGAACAGCGGCGGAAACACCTTGTTCGGCAACGCCGCGGAGATAAACAGCGGATTGCGGCTCAGCGCGGCCAGGATCAGCTCGCCCATATGCCGCGCCTGTGGCGAATCCGCCGGTAATTGCAGGTTGTCCTTGGCCATGGCCGACTGGAAGCCGGCGGTGGCCTTGCCATCGATCCACTGCGCCTGCTGGAGCAACTGGCGGCACTCGGCGACCTGCTCGGGGCCGAGGACCTGGGGAATATGCAGCATCATCGCGGTGATCTCCTGATACGCCAAAACCCCGCCGGATGGCGGGGCTCTGGGTTAGTGCGGTTGAAGCCCTAGAACGAGTAGTTGGCGGTCAAGATGGCCGAACGACCGTCGCCGGGAACCAGGCCGCCACTATTGGTCGTAGTGCCGACGTTGGTACGGATGCGATCGTAGTATTCCTCGTCGAACAGGTTATTGACGTTCAGCTGCAGATCCAGCTCCTTGTTGACCTGATAGCCGAGCATGGCCCCATGCACCCAATAGGAATCGATCTTGGCGCGGCTGGCTTGCGGCGGGGTATCGCCGGTGGCCAGGGCCACATTGCGCTGGTCGACGAACTGCGCGCCGTAACCTATCTCGAAATCAGCCGGCAGTTGATAGCTGGTCCAGATACTGAAGGAGCGCGGCGGCGTGTTGGCTAGGGCCTGACCTTCCTGCACTGCGTCCTCACCCGGGGCGGCCTTGAGCAACTCGCTGCTCAGCTGGGTGTAGGAAGCGAAAGCCTGCCATTTGTCGGTGAGCTTGCCGGAGGCGCCCAGCTCGAAGCCCTGTACCCGCTGTTCGCCTTGCAATTCATAGCTGCCATCGACCAACTCGACGCGAGCATTGGTCTTGTCGACGCGGAAGATCGCGGCGTTCAGCGCCAGACGCTGATCCAGCAGTTCCCACTTGGTGCCCAGCTCCCAGGTCTCGTTCTTCTCCGGGTCGAGATTCTGGTTGCCGACATTAAGACCGGTGCCGGTGGTGGCGAGCGCCTGGGCCGAGGGGTTAAAGGAGTTGCCCCAGGCCAGGTAGATGGCGCCGTTCTCCACCGGCTTATAGACCAGACCGGCGCGACCGCTAAGCATCTCGTCGCTCGACTCCAGCTGCGTGCGCACGCCGGTGGCCAGGGTGCGGCTGTCGTTCTCCCCCTCGTAGCGCTCCCAGCGCACGCCCAGGTTGAGGTCCCACTGCTCGCTCAAGGCCAGGGTGTCGAAGGCATAGAGCGCACCATCGGTCAGCTCGGCATCCAGGCTAGCCTTATCGACCTTATTACGCGGCCCCGTGTAATAACCCGGCGGATTATCCAGGTCATACACATCATTGAGGATCACGTTCTGGAAATTGGTGCGCTCCAGGGTCTCACGGGAAACTTCGGCGCCAGTCACCAGGCTATGGTCGATAAAACCGGTGGCGAAGTTCCAGGTCAGGTTGGTCTGGTTGATCGCCAGTTTGGTGGTGGTGTCACGACCGTTGCCGTTGGTTCCTATGCGGTACTTGAACTGGCCCGGGTTGATACCGTTGCCAGCGGTTTGCACATAGCTGCGAGTCACCACGGTGCGGTTATCGGTTTCGCTATAGCGGGCGATATTGCTCAGGCTGACCAGCTCATTGAAGTCATGCTCGAACTTAACGGTCAGTGCATCGACATCGACCTCTTCGGTATCGATATTGCGCAAGCCGAAATAGTCGTCCTGATCGACGCCACCCAGCACCTTGCCGCCAATGGCCGGCAAGCCGTAGTCCGGCAGGTTCTGGTCGGACTGGTGCAGGTAGCTGAGGGTCAGGCGGGTCGGGGTGCCCAGGCCGAAGGACGCGGACGGCGCGATGCCCCAGCGTTCGTAATTGATCTGCTCGCGACCGGCCACATCGTTCTCATGGGCCATCAGGTTAAGGCGGAAGGCCGCGCCTTCGATGCCCTCCAGCGGCTGATTGATATCGGCGGCCAGGCGGTGATAGCCATCGGTGCCGAGGCCAGCCTGCAGGCTATTGCGCGCGCGCAGGCTCGGGGCCTTGCTGACCATATTGATAGAACCGGCGGTGGCGCCGGCGCCGGCATACACCGAGCTCGGACCTTTGACCACCTCGACCATTTCCAGGTTGAACATGTCGGAGCGGGTCATATTGGCGCTGTCGCGCAGGCCGTCGAGCATGATGTTGTTGGTGGCGCTGAAACCACGGATGTTGATGCTGTCACCATAGGCTCCGCCTTCGCCGGCACCGAAGGTGATACCCGAGACGTTGCCCAGTACCTGGCGCAGGCTCAGGGCGTTCTGCTCCTTGATCACGGCGGCCGGCACTACTGTGATGGTCTGCGGAGTGTCCAGCAGCGGCGCGGTGTATTTCGGCGAGGAAGCGCTGTCGACCTTGTATTCCTTCTCTTGCTGCTCCTGCTTGCCCTGCACGTTGACGGCGCCCAGCTCGACGGCCTGGGTTTTCTCGCCAGCAGCGGCCAGGCCGGCGCAGGCATAAGAAGCCACGGCCAGGCCGATGGCGGAAGCCAGTAAACGCCGTTGCGGCAAGCTGGAAGACAACAGACTCATGCTCATAAGAACTACTCTCCATCCGGAATGAGGCGTAATTCTATTTGATAATTACTATCAAACAATAGATATTTCGATTTCAGCGGGAACTTTCCCACTTCCCGCAGCATCCCGGGCACAGCCCTTAAACGCAAAGGCCCGACCACACAGTGTGTGGCCGGGCCTTTATGCAGCGCTTGGGCTCATAGGTAGAAGGATTTCGCGGCGGGCAGCTGAGTTCCACCGCGCTGTAGCTGGTGGTGCAGGCACCAGTGGACCGCCAGTAGAGGCAGTGCCGGTGACCAGACTCACCGGCAGGCCGTACTTGTGGCTCTGCACCTGAGATCGGCGCTGGCGCAGATTGGCCAGGCTCTAGCCGTCTCTCCCCCTTCTTCTCGGTCCAGATCGGGAACCGCTTTCCCCCGGCTATTGTTTCAAAAAACTTACATCAGCAAATAATAATCGTTACCATTAGCGTTCTTTTCTATAGGGAGTTCGTAGGTGACCATTTTTCGTATCAAACCAGCCTGCCTGTCGCTGTTGAGCCTATGCGTTGCTCAGGCCATCCATGCACAGCCAAAAACGGCGCTAGAAGTGCCGGCGACCACGGTGACCAGTACGCAGGAGCAGAGCAGCTACAAGCCGGCCAGCAGCAAGAGCGCCCTGAAGATAGATGCGCCGCTGCGCGATATCCCGCAGTCGGTCAGCGTGATTCCGCAGAGCCTGATCAAGGATCAGGGCGCGCAATCGATGGAGGACGTGCTGAAGAATGTCCCCGGCGTCGGCCTGTCCAACGGCGACGGGCAACGCGACCAGGTCACCATCCGCGGCTTCAGCGCCATCGGTGACCAGTACATCGATGGGATTCGTGACGATGCGCTGTATTTCCGCGACCTGTCGAATATCGAGCAAGTCGAGGTGATCAAGGGGCCTGCCGCCGTCCTCTACGGCCGTGGTTCCTCCGGCGGCCTGATCAACAGCGTGACCAAGAAACCGACCTTCGACCCGCAACAGGAGATCGGCATCAGTCTGGACTCCGAGGGCAAGAAACGCACCCAGTTCGATGCCGGTTGGGCCGACCAGCAGCAGGGCGACAAGGCCTTCCGCGTGACCGGCGCCCTCGAGGACAGCGACACCTTCCGTGACGACGGCTACACCGAACGCAAGGCCATCGCGCCCTCGGCGTTCTTCAAGCTGTCCGACGATCTCGAGCTGAACCTGGGCGCGACCTACCTGTACGACAAGCGCCTGATCGACTTCGGCATCCCCGCCCTAAACGGCCGCCCGGTGCAGGTCGACCGCGACAAGCGCTTCGGTTCGGCCGACCCGGACGACGACTACACCCGCAGCGAGGTGTTCTCCTTCACCGCCGGCATCGACTATCGGCTCAACGACTCCTGGACCCTGTCCAACACCAGCCGTTACTACCATTACGATCTCGACCGCAACAACACCCTGGCCGACTCCGGGCCAAACCGCTTCGTCACCGTCAATGGCGAACTGCGGGTCAAGCTGAACCGCGGCAACGTGCAGCGCAAGGAGGATGGCTGGTTCAACCAGACCGAACTGAAGCAGCAGGCCGAGCTCGCCGGAATGGCCCACAACCTGCTGTACGGCATCGAACTGGGGCGCCAGGACAAGGGCCAGGTGGTGTATAGCCAGAGCAACGTGGCGCAGGTGCCGGTGTACCGCGATGGCCTGGTCGAGGTGCCTTTCCAGGCCAAGAACTTGACGGCCAAGGGCGTCAACAGCCAGGACACCGCCGGGCTCTACGTGCAGGACCTGATCGAGTTGGCCCCGCACTGGAAGGCGCTGCTGGGCGTGCGCTACGACGAGTTCGAGCAGAATTACGACAACGCCCTCAACGGCAGCCGCCTGGCCCGCACGGACCGCACCTGGAGCCCGCGCGCGGGCCTGGTTTACCAGCCGGACGAGATGCAGTCCTACTACGTCTCGGTCAGCCGCTCCTACCAGCCGTCCGCCGAAATGTTCGCCCTGAGCACCACCAACCAGGACCTGGAACCCGAGGAAACCACCAACTACGAGCTGGGCGCCAAATGGGACTGGCTGGACGATCGCCTGTCGGTCACCGCGGCGGTCTTCCGCCTGGAGCGCAGCAACATCAAGACCACCGACCCGGCCAATCCGGCGAAACTGGTGCTGGCCGGCGAGCAGCGCACCGATGGTTTCGAGACCACAGTCAGCGGCAAGCTCGGCGACAAGTGGCAGGTCTACGGCGGCTACGCCTATCTGGATGCCGAAATCGTCAAATCCAACAGCCGCACCAATGGCGTGCCGAACGAAGGCCAGGTGCCGACCCTGACGCCCCGGAACAGCGCCAACCTCTGGCTGGTGCGCTCCTTGGCGCCCGAATGGCGGGCCGGCCTGGGGCTCAACTATGTGGGTGAGCGCTATACCGCACTGGACAACGTGACGAGCATGCCCGGCTACACCACGGCCGATGCGGCCCTGTTCTACGAACTGGAGCAATGGGACATGGCCCTGCGCCTGCGCAATATCTTCGACAAGGAGTATTACGCCTCGGCCCACGGCTCGGTGGACCTGATCACCCCCGGCGCGCCGCGCAGCCTGGAGCTGAGCGCGAACTATCGTTTCTAAGCAGAGCCGCACCGACTACGTCAGCTAACCGCATTAACCAGACGGACTACTAGAAATGACAAAGCCACCCGCGGGTGGCTTTGTCGTTTTCGCTCGCGAGGTCTTACAGGTAGAACGACTTCAGCGGCGGGAAGCCATTGAATTCCACCGCGCTGTAGCTGGTGGTGTAGGCGCCGGTGGACAGCCAGTACAGGCGGTCACCGATAGCCAGGTTGAGCGGCAGGCCGTACTTGTAGTTCTCGTACATGATGTCGGCGCTGTCGCAGGTCGGCCCGGCGATCACCACCTCTTCCATCTCGCCTTTCTTCTCGGTGTAGATGGGGAACTTGATCGACTCGTCCATGGTTTCGATCAGGCCGCTGAACTTGCCCACATCGACGTAGACCCAGCGCTCCACCGCGGTACGCGACTTGCGCGCCACCAGCACCACTTCGCTGACCAGGATGCCGGCGTTGGCGATCAGCGAACGGCCCGGCTCGAGGATGATCTCCGGCAGGTCGTCGCCGAAGTCTTCCTTGAGGAAGCGGATGATTTCCTCGGCGTAGGTTTCCAGGCTGTTGGTGCGGGTGATGTAGTTGGCCGGGAAGCCGCCGCCCATATTGATCAGCTTGAGTTCGATGCCGTCTTCTTCCTTCAGGCGCTCGAAGATCACCTTGACCTTGGCAATGGCCGCGTCCCACACGGAAATGTCGCGCTGCTGCGAGCCGACGTGGAAGGACAGACCGTAGGGCACCAGGCCCAGGTCGCGGGCGAGGATCAGCAGGTCCATGGCCATGTCGGTCTGGCAGCCGAACTTGCGCGACAGCGGCCAGTCGGCGGTGGTCGAGCCTTCGGTGAGGATGCGCACATAGACTTTCGACCCCGGCGCGGCCTTGGCGATATTGCGCAGGTCGGCTTCCGAGTCGGTGGCGTACAGGCGCACGCCCTTCTCATAGAAGTAGCGGATGTCCTTGGATTTCTTGATGGTGTTGCCGTAGCTGATGCGCTCCGGGCCGACGCCGCGGCCCAGCACCTTGTCCAACTCGTAGATAGAGGCGATGTCGAAGCTGGAACCTTTTTCCTTGAGCAGGTCGATGATTTCCACGGCCGGGTTGGCCTTGACCGCGTAATACACCTTGGCGAATTCGAAACCGGCGCGCAGGTCGTCGTAGGCCTGGCTGATAATCGCGGTATCGATCACCACGAAGGGGGTTTCCTGGGTGTCGGCAAACGCCTTCATGCGTTGAAAAGTAGCGGGTGCGTAATAGTCTTCGACCTTGATCGACATGCTCGGGACTCCAGTTGGCGGAACCAGTTAAAACACTTTCAGTCAGGCAAGCGCTGCACAGCAGTCAATTGCCCACCATTTAGGGATGCCCGGCGGTTAACCCGCATGAGCAGAACGTCTGATCAGTTTCCCCACTTTGGTTCGCCTACTTCCCAAGGCATGTCGCCGAGAATCCACTGCTCATCTGTTAGTGAGGAGCCGCAAACCTCTCGTCGTCAGTACTTGAGCCGGATGGATCGTTGCCAGCATGGACGTTCGGCCGCGAACTTTAGGACCAGCAGGCCCTGAGATCAATCAAAAACACACCGGCCTGCCGAGGTTTTTCCCAGGCGCGGCTGTTCGTTTTTTATCCTCAACAAAACGTCCGAAATGCTGCACAAAACCAGCGCAAAATGCCGCCCCTCCTGTCGATGAGCCCCGCCCGGCACAGGCCGGGTGCAAACCTAGCGAGCGAACCTCGGCGCCATGGCCACGCACAATGCGCACGCCGCCAGATAACGCTTATTGCAATTACCAATGTCGCTGCTTAACTGCTCAGAACCTCGCCAGGCATCTCAAACAGGGAAGTAGAAATGCACCCGATTATTCGTACGTCGTACCTCGCAATTTTTGCCGCCAGCGCGCTGTTGTCCGCAGCCCAGAGTCAGGCCGCCGCGCCCATCTATATGGATCAGGGCAAAAACTGGAACGCCAGCACCCGAGCGGACTATTACAGCCGCGACCAGGGCTCGCAGATCATGCCCCTGAGCTGGGCCATCGCCCTCAAGCAGCCCGACGGTTCGGCCTTTATGGCCAACAGCTTGAGCCGCTACGGCTATCTGCCGAACCCTCAGAGCAATCCGCCCGGCCTACCGGTGGGTTTCACCGCCGCCAACAGCAGTAGCGGGCAGAACCTCGGCATGACCTGCTCGGCCTGCCATACCCGGCAGATTGAAGTCGGCGGCGCGGCCTACCGGATCGACGGCGGCCCGGCCATCAGCGACTTCCAGAGTTTCCTCGCCGACCTCGACACGGCGATGGGCCGGGTGCTCGCCGAGCAGGCGGTATTCGACGCCTTCGCCGCCTCGGTACTGGGCTCGGTCTCCTCGCCGACCCACAAGGCTGAACTGCGCCTGGCCGTGGAGGACTGGTACCAGCGCTACCACACCCTGATCGCCCGGGCATTGCCGCAAGAACCCTGGGGGCCGGCGCGCCTGGACGCCGTATCGATGATTTTCAACCGCCTGACCGGCCTGGATATCGGCCCGCCGCCGTCCTACCTGATTCCGGAAAACATCCAGAAAGCGGTGGCGCCCGTGCGTTACCCCTTCCTGTGGAACGCCTACCGGCAGGACAAGACCCAATGGCCTGGCTTCGCCGACAACGGCAACGATCTGCTCGGCTTGGCCCGCAACCTGGGCGAGGTGTACGGCGTATTCGCGGTGTTCCATCCGAAAAAAGACGCCAAGGACCTGCTGAAAATCGATTACCTGGCGAACAACTCGGCGAACTTTTCCGGGCTGGCCGCGCAGGAAAAGCTGATCAGTAAAATCGGCCCGCCCAAATGGCCATGGCCGGTCGACCAAGCGCTCGCCAAGCAGGGCGAAGCCCTCTACAACCTGTCCCAGGCACAAGGCGGCTGCGCCGACTGCCATGGCATCAAGCGTGGCGCCTTCCGTTCGCTGACCCACGAAACCTGGGCCACTCCGGTGCAGGACGTCGGCACCGACTCCCGCGAGCATGACATCCTGCAATGGACCGTACAGACCGGCGTACTCAATGGCGCGAAAATTCCTTTCCTGGAAAAAGCCCTCAAGCCCACCGACACCGCCTTCAACGTATTGGGCACCGCGGTGGTGGGTTCGATTCTGCAGCACTACGCGCGGGAGTTCCTCGGCAAAGAGACCATCACCACCACCAATGCCCTCTATATGCCGACCACCGCCCCCCTGTCCGGCGCCTTCCGCCCCACGGTGCTCCAGCCCAGTGGGGCTTTCCCTTACGAGGCCCGCGTGCTGCAAGGCATCTGGGCCACCGCCCCCTACCTGCACAACGGCTCGGTGCCGAGCCTGACCGAACTGCTGAAACCGGCCGCCGAACGGATCGCCTCGTTCAAGGTCGGCCCGGCCTACGACATCCAGGCCATCGGCCTGGCCGTCGAGCAGAGCAAGTTCGGCGCCTACAGCCTCACAACCACCGATTGCAGCGCGCGCAACTCGGGCAACAGCCGCTGCGGCCACGAGTTCGGCACCACGCTACCGGCCGCCGACAAGCTGGCCCTGCTGGAATACCTGAAAACCCTGTAAGCGTCGCGACGCCCGCACCAGAGGCTCCACGCGAGCCGCTGGCGCTCGGCGCCATGGCCTGAAACCGGCCCCGCTCGCGGCTATCCCAGCCTTGCCAGCAGCCCGTCACCCCTTCAGCCTGAAGCCCCGGACGGCAGGCGCCTGCCCTGCACGAATTCCAGCTATAATCGCGCCCTTTTCAGGCTGTGTGAAAACTACTGCGCTCGGTTATGCGGCGTTAAAAACAGGCTCGGAATGCTCATTTGCAACTCGTAAACTCCGCTTCCTCGCCTGTTTTTGCCTTGCCTAACCTTCGCTCGCTACGTTTTCACACAGCCTGTTTTGCGGGAGCTCGCCTCCCCCTCCGATCCGCTTCCTGCAGGCACGAACCATGACCAACCAGGCCGCCGAAGTCGCCAAACGCCGCACCTTCGCCATCATCTCCCACCCCGACGCCGGTAAGACCACCATTACCGAGAAGCTGCTGCTGATGGGCAAGGCGATTGCCGTGGCCGGTACGGTGAAGTCGCGCAAGTCCGACCGCCATGCCACTTCCGACTGGATGGAGATGGAGAAACAACGCGGCATCTCCATCACCACCTCGGTGATGCAGTTCCCCTACCGCGAGCATATGATCAACCTGCTCGACACCCCCGGCCACGAAGACTTCTCGGAAGACACCTACCGCACATTGACTGCGGTGGACAGCGCGCTGATGGTGCTGGACGGCGGTAAGGGGGTGGAGCCACGCACCATCGCCCTGATGGACGTATGCCGGCTGCGCGATACGCCCATCGTCAGCTTTATCAACAAGCTGGACCGCGATATCCGCGACCCCATCGAGCTGCTCGACGAGATCGAGGCGGTGCTGAAGATCAAGGCCGCGCCTATCACCTGGCCGATCGGCTGCTACAAGGACTTCAAGGGCGTGTATCACCTGGCCGACGACTACATCATCGTCTACACCGCCGGTCACGGCCACGAGCGCACCGACGTCAAGATCATCGAAAAGCTCGACTCGGATGAGGCCCGCGCCCATCTGGGCGATGAGTACAACCGCTTTGTCGAACAGCTGGAACTGGTGCAGGGCGCCTGCCACGAGTTCAACCAGCAGGAATTCCTCGACGGCCAACTGACCCCGGTATTCTTCGGCACCGCCCTGGGTAACTTCGGCGTCGACCATGTGCTGGATGCGGTGGTCGACTGGGCGCCCAAGCCGTTGGCGCGGGTGGCCAACGAGCGCACCGTGGAACCGGTGGAAGATAAGTTCAGCGGCTTCGTGTTCAAGATCCAGGCGAACATGGACCCGAAACATCGGGATCGGATTGCCTTTATGCGCATCTGCTCGGGCAAATACAGCCAGGGCATGAAGATGCGCCACGTGCGCCTGGGCAAGGACGTGCGCATCGGCGACGCCCTGACCTTCTTCTCCAGCGAGCGCGAGATGCTGGAAGAGGCCTACGCCGGCGACATTATCGGTCTGCACAACCACGGCACCATCCAGATCGGCGACACCTTCAGCGAAGGCGAGAGCCTGGGCTTTACCGGCATCCCGCACTTCGCCCCGGAACTGTTCCGCCGCGTGCGCCTGAAGGACCCGTTGAAATCCAAGCAGCTGCGCCAGGGCCTGCAGCAGCTGGCCGAAGAAGGCGCGACCCAGGTGTTCTTCCCCGAGCGCAGCAACGACATCATCCTCGGCGCGGTCGGCGTGCTGCAGTTCGACGTGGTCGCCAGCCGCCTGAAAGAGGAATACAAGGTCGAGTGCGCTTACGAGCCGATCACCGTGTGGTCGGCGCGCTGGATCGACTGCGCCGACAAGAAGAAGCTCGAGGAATTCAGCAACAAGGCGGTGGAAAACCTCGCCCTCGACGGCGGCGGCCACCTCACCTACCTGGCCCCAACCCGGGTCAACCTGGCACTGATGGAAGAACGCTGGCCGGATGTGAAATTCCGCGCGACCCGCGAGCATCACTAGGGCGTTGCACTACCCTGTGTAGGAGCCAGCTTGCTGGCGATCGCCTTTCCCTATGAAGAGCAGATCGCCAGCAAGCTGGCTCCTACATAAAGCACATCTCTGGATGTTTCTGGAATGGATTCCAGCCTCTTCGCCCATCGCAGCCATGCCTTACGTCTGGGGCGCTTCTCCGAGTCTGGGTGCGCTTATCTGCTGACAGCCGTTACCCATGAACGCCTGCCAGTTTTCAACGACTGGCAAGCGGCTCGCCTACTCATAGCTGAAATGCGCGATGCGCATGAATCAAAAACCGTCGAATCGCTTGCCTGGGTGCTAATGCCAGATCATCTACACTGGCTCGTCGTGCTTAGGGACATACCCCTGCACGCGCTGATGCAACGCATCAAGTCGCGCAGCGCTATTGCCATCAACAAAGCCAGTAATGCACGCAGCGGCAAGCTGTGGCAGAAAGGCTTTCATGATCGGGCGCTCCGCCAGGAAGAAGACCTGCCAAGCGTCGCGCGCTATATAGTCGCCAACCCGCTACGAGCAGGGCTAGTCAAACGCCTAGGCGACTATCCGTTTTGGGACGCGACTTGGTTATGAGCCGAGAATCCTTGATCGCCAGCAAGCTGGCTCCTACGGAGCAACGAGGCACGCCGACTGGCACAATGCCGGCAAATCGCCGATGCTCAGCCCATGCGCCTGATCGACACCCACACCCACCTGGATTTCCCCGACTTCGACACCGATCGCCGCGAGCTGCTGGCCCGCTGCCGGGCCCTGGGCGTGGAGCGGATGGTGGTGCTCGGGGTGTATCAGGCCAACTGGCAACGGCTATGGGAGATGGTGCAGCAGGACCAGGGCCTGTACGCCGCCTTCGGCCTGCATCCGGTCTATCTGGACAGCCATAGCCCCGAACACCTGAACGAGCTGCGCGCCTGGCTGCAGCGCCTGGCCGGTCACCCGCAGCTGTGCGCGGTGGGCGAGTTCGGTCTGGATTACTTTCTCGAGCAGCTGGACCGCGAGCGGCAGCAAGCCTTGTTCGAGGCCCAGCTCAGACTGGCCATGGAGTTCGAGCTACCGGCCCTGCTGCATGTGCGCCGCGCCCATGACGCCACCATCGCCACCCTGAAACGTCTCAAACCTGCGCGCGGCGGCATCATCCATGCCTTTGCCGGCAGCTATGAGGAGGCCCGCGAATACCTCAAGCTCGGCTTCAAACTGGGCCTGGGCGGCGCGCCCACCTGGCCCCAGGCCTTGCGCCTGCGCAAGGTGATTGCCCAGCTGCCGCTGGAGGCGCTGGTACTGGAAACCGACGCCCCGGATATGGCCCCCGTCATGCACCCCAAGCAGCGCAACAGCCCGGAGTACCTGCCGGACATCTGCGCCAACCTGGCCCAGCTGCTGGCTATCAGCCCCGAGCAACTGGCCAGCGCCAGCAGCCGCAATGCCGCCGAACTGTTCGGCTGGGATGCTGACGCAACACCGTAGCCCGGATGCAATCCGGGGCAGATTTGCCGGGGTAGAGTTCCCCCGGATTTCATCCGGGCTACAAAAATGCCGTTCACTTGGCTTAAGTGAACGGCATTGGCCAAATGCCGGGCTTTGTCGGTACTGCCTAGGACTTAGACGCGGAACGCGCTGATCAACTGCTTTAAGCGTGACACCAAACCCGACAGCTCGCGGCTGGCTTGTTCGGTCTGGCTGGCGCCCTCGGCAGTGCGCTCGCCGGCCTGGCTGATCTCGACGATATTCTGATCGATATCATGCGCCACCGCCGTCTGCTCTTCGGCCGCCGTGGCGATCTGCTGGTTCTGGTCGACTATCATGCCCACCGCGCCGAGGATATTTTCCAGGGCCAGCTGTACCTTGCCCGACTCGCTGACCGTGGTATCGGCCATCTGATGGCTGACATTCATCGCCTTCACCGCCGCGCCCACGCCGCCCTGCAGCTTGCTGATCATCGCCTCGATTTCTTCGGTGGACTGCTGGGTGCGCTTGGCCAGGTTGCGCACCTCGTCGGCCACCACGGCGAAACCACGGCCTTGCTCGCCGGCGCGCGCCGCCTCGATGGCCGCGTTGAGCGCCAACAGGTTGGTCTGCTCGGCGATGCCCTTGATCACATCCAGCACCTGGCTGATCGAGGCGCTGTCGCTGGCCAATTGATTGATCACCGCCACCGACTGATCGATCTCGCCCGCCAGGCGCTGAATGCTGCCGACCTGGGACTCGACCAGGGCACGGCCGCTCACGGTTTCCTGGTTGACGCTCTGCGCGCTGTCGACCGCTGCGGCGGCGCTGCGTGCCACCTCTTGGGCGGTGGCGGACATCTCGTTCATCGCGGTCGCGACCTGCTCGATCTGGCTGCGTTGCCCGGCGACCGCCTGATTGCTCTGGCCCGACACCTGCTGCACCCGATCGGCCTGACGCTCGACCTCGACCACGGTTTGCCCGACCCGCTCGATCAGCTCGTGAATCTTGACCACGGTTTCATTGAAAACCTGGCCCAGTTCACCCAACTCATCCTCGCTCTGCGCCTTGAAGCTCACCGTCATATCGCCGGCCGCCACCTGATTCATCACCTGGCCGAGGCTGCGCAAGGTGGAGCGAATCGACACATAGAAACCGCCGTACAGGTAGAGGATCAGCAGGAACACCACCAGCAAGGCCGCCACCAGGAAAACCATCTGGCTGCGGTTATCCTGCAGGCGCACTTGCAGCTGCCCGTCGAGGAGCACCAGCACCGCGTCATTGAGCTGATAGGTCTTGCCCATGGCGGCGCTGACTTCTTCATAGAACTGCAGCCAAGGCGTATCCAGGGAGTCGGCCACCACCACCTTGTCCTCGAACAGCACCCCGCTGGTTTTCAAGCTCTCCAGGCTGGCCGCGGCCAGGCTGTCCAGGGCCGCTCTGGCCTCGGGGCTGCTCTTGAGCGATTCCTGCAGGTTCAGGCCGTACTCACCATGGAGCTTTTCCAGCTCCAGCAACAGCTCATCGAACTGGGTGCTGGCCGAGGAGTTGAGAAAGCCCTGGCCCAGGGAATAGGCGCCCAGCGCGCGCCCCTGACTCAGGGTGGCGCTGACCTTGGGGGTGACCACTGTGACCAGCTCGATCATCTGCCGCACCGCGCCCTCGCGGTCCTGGCTCAGGCCCGCCTGGCTGGCGACCAGCTTGATAAACACCTGGGAGCTGCCCAGCAGCTTCTCGGCCAGGGCGATCTTGCCCTGCAGCGAGGTTTCGCGCTGGATGGCGGCCAGCTCGGCGACCAACTCATCGCGCTTGGCATTGAACTCTTCGATCTGTGCAGTGCCATGGGCGACCGGCGCCAGCGCCTGCAGGCTGTCGGCGACACTGCCTTGCAACTTGCTGACCCGGCTCTCAAGATCACCGGCCTGACCGGACTGGCCGATCATCGCGTTGATTTCGATCAGGTCGACATAGTCTTCCAGGGCGCGCCGCAGGGTCAGGGTTTCACCCAGCAGGTCGATGCTCTCCAGCGCCGCCTGGGTGCTGATGAACTGGCGATAGGAATCGCGTACCAGATAGAAGTTGGTGACCAGCATGGGCAGAAAGAACAGGACACTGATCAAACTGAATTTCATGCCGAAGCTGAGGCGGTTCATTAGCGCGATGGCCGGATACAACACGGTCTTCACAAGACGTCTCCAGTTCTAATTATTGTCATCTAGGGTGGCAAGATCAGCCGCGCAGAATCGCAGATGGCGGCTGGTGCGTCCCTGACTGCTCGACCTGTGGCATGTGGATCAACGGGGGTAATACGGGCAGATAAAGGTGATCCACATCACAAAAAAGCTTGAGCATGCCGCCATATATACCTCTTATCGACCCCGACCTCTGTAACTTAAGGTTAATGATGCGCACACCGCTAAAACTCGGCATTGATCTGGGTGGCACCAAGGTTGAAATCGTCGCCCTGGAGCACGGCCAACAACGCCTGCGCCAGCGCCTATCCACGCCCCAGGGCGATTACCGGCAAACTCTGGCCCTGATAGCCAGCTTAGTCGAGGCCTGCGAACAGCAACTGGGCGCACAGGGCAGTGTAGGCGTTGCCATCCCCGGCGCGCGCTCACCGGATCACGGCCGGATCAAGAATGCCAACTCCACCTGCCTGATTGGCCAGGACCTGCAGGGCGACCTCGAGCAGCTCTTGCGGCGGCCGATCCGCCTCGCCAATGACGCCGACTGCTTCACCCTATCCGAAGCCCGCGATGGCGCCGGCGCGGGCGCGGGCGCCAATAGCCTATTCGGGGCGATTCTGGGCACGGGCGTGGGTGGCGGCCTGATGATCCACGACCGCCTGCTCGGCGGCCCCAACGCCATTGCTGGCGAGTGGGGGCACAACCCATTGCCCTGGCGCCGCGCCGAGGATGGTCCGGCACGCCGCTGCTATTGCGGCAAAGACGATTGCATCGAGACCTTTCTCAGCGGCCCCGGCTGGGCCGCGCGCAGCGGCCTGGGCCTGGAGGCCAGCGGCATAGTCGCCGCCGCCCAAGCCGGCCAACCCGCAGCGCAACAAGCACTCGCCAGCTACTGCGACCAGCTGGCACGCGGCCTGGCCTCGGTGATCAACCTGCTCGATCCCGAAGTCATAGTGCTGGGCGGCGGACTCTCAAATATCCCGGCGCTCTACACCCAGGTGGCGCCGCTGCTGCCACGCTATGTGTTCTCCGACCGGGTCAACACCCGTCTGCTGCAAGCGCTGCACGGCGACTCCAGCGGAGTACGCGGCGCCGCCTGGCTGTGGGACTAAGCGGGCAGGCGCAGCGGCTCAGCACAGCTAGCGCTGAACACCCGCAACCCCGACGGCTTAGAGCAATAGGGTCCACAGCGCGAAGAGGGCGTACCAGAGCACGGCGGCGCGTACCAGCAACTGCCACAGCTCGTCCAGGCTGCTGACACCCAGCTCGCCGATGACCGGCTCGGGTGTCTCGCTGGCGGCACGCCCGGTGTTGATCACCAGTTGCGCCGCACTGATATCCCAGCTGAGCAACTCGTGCAGCAAGGCCCGGCTGACCGCCGCAAAGTTGCCGACCAGGGCGAAACTGGCGGCCAACACCCGCACCGGCAGCCAATCGAAGCCATGTCGCACCTGCACCGCACGCTCGCGCAAGGCGGGCTGTTCGGCATGTTCGGCGGTCAAGGCGAGCAAGCGATAGGCCAGCGCGGCCAGTGGGCCGAGCAGCGCATACCAGAAGATCACCGCAAAAAAGCTTTGGTAGGCCTGCCACACCAAGTGCCCCTGCACTCGCTGCAGCAGCGCGCCCTCCTCTTCGGCCTCAAGCCCCAGATCGCGGCGGGCCACCAGATAAGCGGCCTCCGCATCGCCACGGCGCCAGCTGTCGCGAAAAGGCCCCAGCGCCGCCTGCAAATCGCCCCGACCCAGACTGTAAATCACCACCAGCAGATGCACCGGCAGCGCCAGCCAGCCATAGGCCAGGGGCTCGAGCAGCACCAGCAGCAGGGCCAAGCCCGCCAACGGCACCAGCACCAACAGCGCCAGGACCAGCCAGGGCCGCGCCAGCCAATCGGCCTTATGCTCGATCCTGGCCAACAGGCGTAGCCAGGGGCCGTCCTGCTGGATATTGCTGCGCCATGCCGAGAACTTCTCGACCCAGAGCACCAGCAGTAGCACCAGAAAGCTCATGATTTCTCCTTATTTATTCAGCAGCGCGCGGCGCAGACGCAGCCAGTCGAAAGCCGGACCGGGATCGGTCTTGCGCCCCGGCGCTATGTCACTGTGACCACAGATACGCTCCACAGTGAGCGCGGGATAGCGCTCTTGCAACAAGCGGATCAGCTCGACCAGAGCGCTATATTGCCCATCGGTAAATGGCAATTCATCGGTGCCCTCCAGCTCTATCCCCAGGGAAAAGTCGTTGCAGTTGTCCCGTTCGGCGAAACGCGACTGACCGGCATGCCACGCACGCTCATCGCAGGAGACTAACTGGGTGATGGCGCCGTCACGCTCGATCAAGAAATGCGCGGACACCTGCAGGCTGGCGATAGTGGCGAAGTAGGGATGTTCATCGGCGCAGAGACGGTTCTGGAAGAACTCCTGCACCTTGCCGGTGCCGAATTGGCCAGGTGGCAGGCTGATGTTATGGATCACCAGCAGGGAAACCTCCGCCTGCGGGCGCGCATTGAAGTTGGGGGATGGGCAGTGGCGAATGCCGTGGCACCAGCCACTGGCGGAATCCAGTTGCATAAAGGCTCCTTGAACGAGCCCTCACTCTAGAACAGCCGGCCCACAGGGCCAAGCACTAGGAGCCTGTCGGACTTAACGCTGTTCTACTGCGGAAAGCCGGATTTGGTCATTTTTCGCGCTCTTTTTCGTTAAATAGAGCGACTATTCTCCTCAAAAGAGCGCAAAAACTGCCGCAAACCGGACTTTCCCTCGCTACGAACGGTCAAGCCCGACAGGCTCCTAGGGCAGGGAATTTGCCGCCCCACTGGCGGTGCAAACGGGGCAGCCAAAATAGCGGGCAAACGCCTTCGGCAGGGTGCTCGCGCACAACTACGAGACCGGCCTTAGGGCTTAGGTGTTCTTCAGCTTGCGCAGATTGCCGATCACCGACTCCAGGGCGCGGTCGAACAACAAGGCATCATCCAGCAAGCGAATGGCGCCGCGGCGGAATTCAACCGCCAAGCCCATGCGGGTCTTTTCCAATACCTTCATGCCGGTGCGATTGACGAAAACGTACTTGCCGGTCGGCTTGATCACGGCCGCCAACTTGCAGCGCAGCTTGTGCTCTTCGTCTTCCTGAAATTCGACCCAGCTGCCGACCCGCAGGCTGTCCACCTGCAGCAGCGCTTCATCGTCATCCGCCAGGCTGACTTCCACCTCCGCCATTCTGGCCTCGCCCGGCACCAGCAGGACGATTTCCTCGACCACCTCGACCATGGCCGGCTCTTCTGCTGGCAACTCTGGCGGCAGCTCCAGCAAGGGCAGCGCAATCGCGCTGCTCGCCTGCGGCTGCTTATCCTCATCCAACGCTAGCGGTTGCTCGACATTCGCAGGTTCTGGCTCGGGTTCAGGCTCTGGCAGCGCGCGCTTGAAGCGCTGGAACGCCTGCACATGCAAAGCCTCCAGCTGACTGAAGAATTCGCCCGTGGAGAAAGGATCGAAGGCCGCACTGGACATGCCTTCACGCAGCGCCTTGAGCAGGCCGGGCACCAGTTCCAGCAAGCGCATGCGCGCCTCTGGGTCCTCATGCGCCTCGACGCTCCACACCAGGTCATCCATGGTCGCCAGGGCCGCCTGCCACTCGGCCGACTGCACCCCATGCTTCAGACAGGTGAGCATCAGCACCTTGCTCCAGGCTTCCTGCAGCAGGCGCACCACCACTTCCGGCAAGGTCTTGCCGAGCAACCGCTGATTCAGCGCCTGCTCAACCTCGCGCCGCGCCAGTGCGGCCCTGGCGCTGCCCTCTTCGGCATCGCGGGTACGCTGCTCGAGCAACTCGCTGCGGCGCCGTTCATCGCCGGTAAAGGCCAGGAAGTCGGCCAGCAACTCGGAAAAGATCACCGGATCGTCGATAAAGTCATTGAGCAGGCGCTGTACCACCTGTTCGATCTTCTGGTACAGGCTGTCGCGCTGGGTATCATCCTGATCGCCCCAGCCCAGGGCAGCCGAAGCGATCTCATTGAGCAGCCGTCGGGCCGGATGGCTGCCCCGGCTGAAGAAGGTCTTGTCGATCACCGCGACTTTCAGCATGGGAATCTGCAGACGACCGATCAGGGCCTTGAGGGAGTCCGGCAAGGTGCGGTCATCGAGAATGAACTCGAACAACATCGACACCAGATTGATCACGTCCTCATCCACTTCGCCGACCACACGCACCTTGCCGGCCTTGACGCTGGCACGCACCAGCAGGTTTTCCAGCTGCGCGCGCAGGTCGAAATCATCGCTCGCCTGAACCGGCACCCCCTGCTGCATATGGGAGAGCAAACGCATCAGATCGTTGCTGGAAATCGGCCGCGCATCGGCGGGCCTATTACGTCGCGGCACTGAGCTGCCGCGGGCTTGCGCCAGCAACTCCTGCAGAGCGCCAAAGACTTCCTTGACCCCCTCATCCGCATAATCCGCGCCCGACTGCGCGGGCGGCTCATCCGCCACGCTGGCGGCCGAGACACTGGGCCGCGAGTGGTTGCGCCGCTGCGGGGCCGACCTCAGCTCAGGCAATACCCCGGCCTCGACCAGGACCTGATTGGCCTCGGCGTATAACTGATCCAGATCTGCCAATACATACTTCTCAAACAGCTTGAGGATGATCAGCTTGACCTTGATCTCCACCCCCAGGCTGCTGCACGCCTCGAGGAAAAACTCACAGAGCAGCGTAGGGCCGAGGGGATTGCTCTTATCGTCGAGCTTTTTGCTGACCATGGCATTCAAGCGCGTGGTCAGATGATGCAGGGCCGTACCGTCACGGCTCATCACCTTGGCGACCATGGCGTCTAGCGCCACGGCCTCTTCCAGCGCATCGTTCTGCACCAGTGCCAAGGTGTCGAACGACACCGCATCCAGAGGCGCCGACCTGCCGATTTCGTATTGATTGAGGGTGGTAAAGGACTCGAAAACCTTGTGCAGAAAGCCACGCTCGATATTTTTGCGCTTCAGGCGCAAATCGCGCATGGTCTCGAAAAATGCGTTCTGCTCGGTATTACTGGTGGCGCGATCGGCCATTTCGAACAGCGTATCGTCCGCATTGTCGAATAGCGCCTGCAATGCCGTTCTCAGCTGCTGCGCCGCTTTGTCACGCACATTAGTCAGCGCCACGGGCAGTCTTCCTACCGGCGAGATGGGCGATTGCTCAGTGGCCACCTTGTTCAGGTGCACCACGTTCGCGTCAGTTTTCATTGCGAGTCTCCTGCAGACTGCCCCTCTTGGGCGAACCGATCTGCACAGCGGTCAACTGGACGTCATCCGTAACGTCAAAGCCGTGGCGTCAATATTTTAAGAAGTAAAGTCATTATAGGGATGCACCCACGCATACCAAGTCGACTTCTCTTCCAGACATGACCCAGGTCACAGATGTAACGCTGCAGCTTCCCAACGGTTACTGCCTGCGCGCATGCCCAGCCAATTGGCCTGCCGCAGACAACCGCCCAAGGAAACCCTCACCCAACTAGCATAGCCCCATAAAGACCGACGACCATTGCCGCCGGCGCCAGCAGAGCCTGCAATCGCGCTGCACGAGCACGCGCCAATCCCTATAATCGGCGCATTCAGCTAACGGAGCCCGTCATGCCCAACCTCACCCTTGCCGACCTCAGCAGCGAAATCGAGGCCAACGTGCGCCGCGCCCTGGCAGAGGACATAGGCAGCGGCGACATCACCGCGCAATTGATCCCCACCGAACGCCTGGCCCGCGCCACCATCATCACCCGTGAAGCGGCGGTGATTGCCGGCACCGCCTGGGTCGACGCCGTATTCCGCCAACTCGACCCGCGCGTCGCCGTGCACTGGCAAGTCCGTGACGGCGCACGCGTCAGCCCCAACCAGCCACTGTTCTACCTGGAAGGCCCGGCCCGCGCCCTGCTCAGCGGCGAACGCAGCGCCCTGAACTTCCTGCAAACCCTGTCCGCCGTCGCCACCCGCTGCCAGCACTACGCCGACCTGGTGCAAGGCACCGCAGTCAAACTGCTCGACACCCGCAAGACCCTGCCCGGCCTGCGCCTGGCGCAGAAGTACGCAGTCACCTGCGGCGGCTGCCACAACCACCGCATCGGTCTGTACGACGCCTTCCTTATCAAGGAAAACCATATAGCCGCCTGCGGCGGCATAGCCGCCGCCGTGCAAGCCGCGCACAGGATAGCGCCTGGCAAGCCGGTGGAAGTCGAAGTGGAAAGCCTGGCAGAACTGCAGCAGGCCCTGGAGGCCGGAGCCGACATCATCATGCTCGACGAACTGACCCAGGACGAAATGCGCCAAGCCGTCGCCCTCACCCAAGGCCGCGCCAAACTGGAAGCCTCGGGCGGGATCAACGACAGCACCTTGCGCGCTATTGCCGAGACAGGGGTGGACTACATTTCGATTGGCGCGCTGACCAAGGATGTAAAGGCGGTGGATTTGTCGATGCGGCTGAGCCTGTAAACCTCAAGCAAGGCAAGGCGCAACCGCGAAGACTGCAGCTCCTGCGCGAACGACAACTTCATGATCAATTAGCTGGAAATAACCAGCAGGCAAATTCAGGGTGACATTTTTGGGCATATAACCCTCCAAAAATGTCACCCCCGCACCACATATCTGTCGCCCCCTGGCAGCGAGCGCCAAGCAGAGGCCAACTGATACCGCTCAAGATTCAGAAATCACGCCCTGGCACACCCCTTGCTTTAGCCAATACAGGAATAAAATTGTTCCTATCTATTTCGCTAGACCCAGCCCTTGGAGCAAGAATATGAAAAAGGTACAACAAGGCTTTACGCTGATCGAACTGATGATCGTGGTTGCGATCATCGGCATCCTGGCCGCCATCGCTATTCCGGCCTATCAGGACTACACCATCCGTGCCCAGGTGACCGAGGGCATGTCTCTGGCTTCCGGCGTGCGCACCGCCG
>NZ_JAUYNP010000294.1 GCF_030696055.1 Pseudomonas sp.
CGCTCGTAACGCTTCAGACATGTCAGAAAATTGACCGGGCAGATCGTAGGGCGGGTGCAACCCGCCACCTGAGAGCGGCGGGTTGCACCCGCCCTACGGCCCAGCAATGCGTGACACTTGTAGGCGCCAGCTTGCTGGCGATGTTTTCGTTGCGCGGATCGCCGCAAGCGGGCTCTTACCAAGAGCCGCACCGCATTCCCATAAGGAGTCGCCCATGAGCTACCAGCACCAGTATATCGACGGCACCCATATCCACTTCCCTATGGGCAAGGTGGTGTGTATCGGGCGCAACTACGCCGAGCACGCCAAGGAGCTGAACAACCCGGTGCCCAGCGAGCCGCTGCTGTTTATCAAGGCCGGCAGCTGTGTGGTGCCGCTGGATGACGGCTTCAGCATCCCCGCCGACCGTGGCGTGGTGCATTACGAGGCGGAAATCGCCGTGCTGATCGGCAAGCCGCTGTCGCGCACACCGAATGCCGAGGAAGTGCTGGACGCCATTTCCGGCTTTGCCCCTGCCCTGGACCTGACCCTGCGCGATGTGCAGGCCCAGCTCAAGGAAAAGGGCTATCCCTGGGAAGTGGCCAAGTCCTTCGACGGCGCCTGCGTGCTGGCGCCCTTCGTGCCGGGCGATGCCGTGGAAGACCTGAGCGATATCGGCATTCGCCTGAGCATCAATGGCGAGTTGCGCCAGGACGGCAATAGCCGTGACATGCTCAACCCGATTCTGCCGATGATCCAGCATATCTGCGGTCACTTCAGCCTGCAGCCGGGCGATGTGATCCTCACCGGCACCCCGGTCGGCGTCGGCCCGCTGCACAAGGGCGACGAGCTGGAGCTGGAGCTGGTCGGTCACAGCAGTTTCGCCAGTCGCGCCCTGTAAGCTGTAACAACAGTTCGGGCACCTGGAGGTGCCCGTCGCCCGCCTAATAGCAACTTAAGCGTCGCTCTCTAGTCTGATAGCCATCGTTCTTCCGAGTAGTGTGCGATGCCGCCAGTCAGGCTTTCCCTTCTTATGCGCCCGCGCTGCTTGGCGTTGTTCCTGCTGTTCCTGCTACTGATTGGCCTGGTGGCGCTGGTGAGTGACCGGCACTGGGACGAGCGGCTGCGCTTCTGGTTCAAGCAGCAGCAGGTAAGCGTCGCCGAGCAGCAGGCGAGTATCTGGCTACCGGGTTACCGCGCGGTGCTGCGGGGCAAGCCGGTGCAGGGCCTGGAGCATGACGAACTGTCCGGGCTGACCTACAGCGCGGCGAGCAACACGCTGTTCAGCGTGACGGGGAATAACCCGCAGCTGATCGAGCTGTCGCTCGGCGGCGAGGTGCTGCGGCGCATTCAGCTGAGTGGCTTCTCCAATCCGGAAGGGGTCGAGATGCTCTCCGATGGTCGCCTGGCGATTATCGATGAGCGTAAGCGCAGCATGACCACCTTCAAGCTGGATAAGCTGGCGCTCAGCCTGGATGCCCTCGACTATCCGTCCTTCGACCTGGGCTTTGCCAAGGCCGGTAACAAGGGCTTCGAGGGTATTGCCTGGGATTCGCGCCATCAGCGCGTGCTGCTGGGCAAGGAGCGCAGTCCGCTGGGCCTGTTCAGTCTGCCGTTTCCCGGCGAGGAGGGGGCGGCGGGCACCGTGCAGTCCGTGGTCTCCGGGCAGCTGTTTCTGCGCGATATTTCCTCGTTGACCTACGACGCGCGCACCGATCACACCCTGGTTCTGTCCGACGAGTCGCGCCTGTTGCTGGAGCTGGATGCCCAGGGCGAGCCGGTCAGCTTTATCAGCCTAAGCCTGGGCATGAACGGCCTGCGCGGCGGCATCCAGCAGGCCGAAGGGGTGACCATGGATGGGGTGGGCAATATCTATATAGTCGGCGAGCCCAATCTGTTTTATGTACTGAGCAAGGCGCCCGCGGTGCGTCAGCCGGATAACGGCTGATGCAGTTTGGCTTCAGCTACGCCCGCTACCCTGGCCCATCACTTAACGGATTAACTATCGATGCGCGCTTATTTCACCCTTAAACGTCTGCTGTGGAGCGGGCTGTTGCTCGCCTTGCTCCTGCTGGGGCTGTTGGCCCAGGAATACCGGTTGTTCGAGCGTGCCTGGTTCAACGCCCAGCAATGGCAGCATGCGGCTAAGTGGCAAGGCCGCTCGATCTGGCTGGCGGATTATCGGGTCGAGCTGGAAGCCATGCCCATCGAGGGGCTGGACGATGATGTGTCGGCCTTGACCTACGATCCCGAGCGCAACAGCCTGTTCACCGTTACCAATAACCAGCCGCAGCTGATCGAGCTGTCGCTGGATGGGCGCATCTTGCGGCGCATCGATCTGCTCGGTTTCGGCGATGCCGAGGCGGTCGAGTACATCAGCCCGGGCCTCTATGTGATCACCGACGAGCGCCTGCAGCGCCTGATCAAGGTGCGGGTCGATGATGCCACCACGCAGTTGGACGCCGAGCAATCCCAGCAGCTGTCCCTGGGCATAGGCTTGAGCGGCAACAAGGGCTTCGAGGGCCTGGCCTATGACTCCGCCGGGCAGCGTCTGTTTGTGGCCAAAGAACGCGATCCGCTGCGTATTTACGAGATTCATGGCTTTCCGCAACGCAATCCCGAGCGGCCGTTTGCCGTGCATGTGCTGGATGACCAGCGGCGCGACGCCGGGTTGTTCGTCCGCGACCTGTCCAGCCTGCTGTTCGATGAGCGCAGCGGGCATCTGCTGGCGCTGTCCGACGAGTCGCGCCTGGTGCTGGAACTGGATGTGCAGGGTCAGCCGATCAGCAGCCTGTCCCTGCTCGCCGGGCGCCACGGCCTGCAGCGCAGCGTGCCCCAGGGCGAGGGCATCGCCATGGATAACCAGGGCACGCTCTATCTGGTCAGCGAACCCAACCTGTTCTACCGCTTTAACAAGCCCGCTGAGCAGTGAGTGCTGGGTTTATGACAGGCAGGCCTGAGCTGCCTGGGCTGGCGGCTGCAGCAGGCGCGCGGTCTTCCATTCGAAGCCGAGAGTCAGGCCGATAGCGGCGCAGGCCAGGCCGCTCGCCAGGCCCCACCAGACCCCCTGGGCGCCCCAACCCAGGGGGAAGGCCAGCAGCCAGGCCAGGGGCACGCCCACCAGCCAATAGCAGCCGAGGCCGACCCAGAAGGTGGTCTTGGCGTCTTTCAGGCCGCGAATCGCGCCCATGGCGATGGTCTGGATACCATCGAAGAACTCGAACCAGGCGGCAATCGCCAGCAGGCTGACGGCCAGCGCCACCACCTCGGCATAGGCCGGATCGGCGCGATCGAGAAACAGCCCCACCACCGACTGCGGCGCCAGCCAGAACAGGCCGGCGAACGCCAGCATGCACAGGGCGCCCAGGCCTATGCCCAGACGTCCGGCTTGGCGCGCCTCGAGCAGGCGGCCGGCGCCGAAGTGCTGGCCGATACGGAAGGTCACCGCGTAGGAAATCCCCACCGGCACCATAAAGGCCACATACACCGACATGATCGCAATCTGGTGCGCCGCCAGTTGCTGGCTGCCCAGGGCACCCATGCACAGCGCGGCGAAGGCGAACAACCCGGATTCCACCGCATAGGTGCCGCCAATCGGCAGGCCCAGGCGCAGCAGTTCCTGCAGTTCGGCCCGGGTTGGGCGAAACAGGCCGCGCCACAGCGGGTAGCCGGCGTAGGCGCTGTGACGCAGCACATGACAGGCCAGCAGCAGCGCCATCAGGTTCATCACCAGCGCGGTGACCAGGCCGATCCCGCTCAGGCCCAGGCTGGGCAGGCCGAACCAGCCCTCGATCAATGCATAGTTGAGGGCGAAGTTGGCCAGCGCCCCGCCAATGCTGATGGCCATCACCGGGCCGGGCCGGCCGATGGCGCTGGTAAAGCCGCGCAGGGCCATAAAACTCATATAGCCGGGCAGGGCGAACACCAGGGTGGCGAGAAACTGCATGGCGCCCTCGACGTTGGCGGGGGCTTGGCCGAAATACCGCAGCGCGGGGGCCAGGTTCCACAGCGCCAGGCCGGCCAGCAACGCCAGGACCCAGCCCAGCCACAGGCCGTTCTGGGTCAGCCGGGTGACGCCGGCGGCATCCCCGGCGCCATGGCGAATGGCGACCAGGTTGCCGACCGCGGCTATCACCCCGACGCAGAAGATCGACACAAAGGAATAGCTGGCCGCGCCCAGGCCGCCGGCGGCCAGCGACTCGGGGCCGAGCCGGCCCATCATCAGGGTGTCGGTGAACACCATCAGGACATGGGCCAGCTGGGCGGTGATCAGCGGGCCGGCCAGTTGCAGAATGGCGCGCAGTTCGCTGCGCAGAGGCTGTTGCATGATGAGTTCTACTCAGGTAGATGGCTTGCCCGGATTATCCCGGCAGGCAGAGAATGGCCTTATTCTCGGTAGCCACCCGCGGCAGCACAAAGGGAAAAAGAAGATGCATGGCATGATTAATACTCATGGTAAGCGCGCATGAATCGACGCTTGCCACCGCTGTATGCCCTGCGCGCCTTCGAGGCGGCGGCGCGGCACAGTTCCTTTACCCGCGCGGCCGAGGAGTTGGCCATCACCCAGAGCGCGGTCAGCCGCCATGTGCGCACCCTGGAGGAGCACTTCGGCTGCCGCCTGTTCGAGCGTCGCGGGCGCAGCCTGCAGCTGAGCGAAAGCGCGCGCATGCTGCTGCCGGGGCTGCGTGACGGCTTCGATGCCCTGGAGCGCGCCTGCAATACCCTGCGCGTGGATGAGCGCATCCTGCGCCTGAAAGCCCCCTCGACCCTGACCATGCGCTGGTTGCTGGCGCGCCTGTCGCGCTTTCGCCTGCAAAACAGCGACAGCGAAGTGCAGCTGACCAGCGCCTGGATGGATGTGGACCGGGTGGATTTCCACCACGAGCCCTTCGATTGCGCCGTGCTGCTCGGTCGTGGCGGCTTTCCGGAGGAATGGGAAAGCACCCTGCTGTTCGCCGAATGGCTGGTGCCGGTCTGCGCGGCAGAGGCGGTCAAGGAGGGCCCTTGGGATCTGCCGCGCTTGCAGGCGGCGGAGCTCTTGCACCCCACCGCCGACCGCCGCGACTGGCGGCGCTGGTTGCAGGCCATGGGCCTGAGCGAGCAGGTCGCGCTCAAGGGCGGGCAGGTCTTCGACACCCTGGAGCTGGGCATAGTGGCGGCCGAGCGCGGCTATGGGGTGTCGATCGGCGACCTGGTGATGGTCGCCGAGGATGTGCAGCAGGGCCGCCTGGGTTTGCCCTGGCCCAGCACTGTGGCCAGCGGCGACAGCTACTACCTGGTCTGGCCCAAGGCGCGTCGTGGCCAGGAGCGCTTGCAGCGGCTGCGGGATTTCCTCTTGGCGGAAGTGGCGGCGATGCGTTTGCCGCAGGTGCAGCCCGTGGAAGCATTGGGGCACTAAGGCCCGAGGCTGGTTGGGCGTAAAAAATATTGGACTGCCTGTACCGGGTCGCTCAGCTAGAAATCAGTTAAAACAGGCGGTTATTGGCGCCTTGCGCGGATTGTTGGACAGGGTGACGGTCTTATATTTCAACAATCTGCGCTGAATTGTTTGACATATTTTACGGCTTTGGCAGACTGGCGGCAGGGTTGCGACTGTCCGGCACTGCTTGTGTGCGGGCATATGAGCCACAGTGGCCTGCCTATTCGGCCACTTATGACGGGCGCAACCAGCGGTAAACAGGAAGTCGAGCGGCGCTAGCGGGCCGTTTAAAACCTCGAGAACGACGCCAGGCAGCTTTGTCTGCCGGGTCGAGTTCAGGGGGGTTGCAGCACTCGTAGCCGTCCTTCCTGCACAGCAACGGCAGGCCAAGCCTGCCCCAAGGTGATGTATGTCCAACAACGCAAACAAGTCCACTGCCAAGCGTAAACCCGTTGTCCTGATGTCCATGGGCGCCCAAGAGCGCAAGGGCCATGCCTACCAAGTCATGACCCACAAGTACATAACCCCCCTGGTCGAGCTCTCCGGTTGCGTGCCACTGCTGGCACCCAGCTGCTGCGGCACCGACGATCTCGAGCAATACCTGTCGATGGTCGATGGGGTCTACCTGACCGGTGCCGGCAGCAATATCGACCCGGCGCTCTACGGTCAGGAGAACCTGACACCGACCAAGGGTCAGGACCCTGATCGTGACCTCTTCGATATCCCGCTGATCCGCGCCGCCATCGCCCGTGGCCTGCCACTGTTCGGCATCTGCCGCGGCATGCAGGAAATCAACGTGGCCCTGGGCGGCACTATTCATCAGAAGGTCTATGAACTGCCGGAGATGAACGACCACCGCGAAGACACCGAGACCCCGGTTGAGGAGCAGTATGCCGAGAGCCACGCGGTGCGTCCGGTGCCCGGCACCTGGTTCGCCGAGCTGATGGGCCTGCCGGAAGTCCCGGTCAACTCCCTGCATGGCCAGGCGCTGGATAAGCTGGGTGAGGGCATCGAGGCGCTGGCGCACGCCGAAGATGGCCTGATTGAAGCCATCCACCTGCCGGACGCGGCGAATTTCACCCTGGCCGTGCAGTGGCACCCGGAGTGGCAAGCGGAGCAGAACCCGCAGTCGGTGAAGATCTTCCAGGCCTTCGGCGACGCCTGCCGCCAGCAGGCCGCGCGGCGCGATCAGTAGCACTGAACAGGCACAAAAGAAGCCCCGCAGATGCGGGGCTTCTTATTGCATGGTACGAGCGCTCAGGTCCCGCTGACGCTGGGGCGATACTGCAGCGCCTCGGCCAGATGCGGGCGGCCGATGCTCGCGCTGCTGTCCAGATCCGCCAGGGTACGCGCCACCTTTAGTACCCGGTGCGCCGCGCGCAGGCTCAGACCCAGGCGTTCGCAGGCGCTTTCCAGCCAATGGCGGTCCTCGCCACTCAATCCACAATGCTGCTGCACGCCGGCCAGATCCAGGTGGGCATTGGCGCAGCCCTGGCGCGCCAGTTGTTGCTGGCGGGCATGGCTCACCTGTTCGGCCAGCTCGGCGCTGCTCGGGCCCTGGCTGCCGCTGGTTTCCAGGCGAGTGGTTTCCCGCGGCACCGTCAGGTGCAAGTCTATGCGGTCGAGCAAGGGGCCGGAGAGTTTGCCGCGGTAGCGCTGGACCTGCTCGGCCGAACAGCGGCAGCGTCCGGAAGGGTCGCCCAGGTGTCCGCAGGGGCAGGGGTTCATCGCCGCCACCAGCTGGAAGCGCGCCGGGAAGCGTACCTTGTCGCGGGCCCTGGCTATGACTATATGGCCGCTTTCCAGGGGCTCGCGCAGCACCTCCAGGACCTTCCTATCGAATTCAGGCAGTTCATCCAAGAACAGCACGCCTTGATGGGCCAGGGTGATTTCGCCGGGTTGCGGACGGCTGCCGCCGCCGACCAGGGCCGGGCCGGAGGCGCTGTGATGCGGGGTGCGAAAGGGTCGTTGTGGCCAGGCGGCCAAGGGCGTGTGGCTGGCCACCGAGTGGATGGCCGCGACTTCCAGGGCTTCCTGCTCGTCCAGGGGCGGCAGCAAGCCAGGCAGGCGGCTGGCCAGCAGGGTCTTGCCGGTACCGGGTGGGCCGGTAAACAGCAGATTATGCGAGCCGGCGGCGGCGACCAGTAGAGCGCGCTTGGCGGCCAATTGGCCCTGCACTTCGGCCAAATCCGGGTAGGGTTGGAGTTGTCGCAGCAGCCCCAGGGCCTGGTAGGGCGCGATGGGCGTCTGGCCATTGAGGTGGGCGGCCACCTCGAGCAAGTGCTCGACGGCCAGCACGCACAGCCCCGAGGCCAGGCTGGCTTCCTCGGCGTTGGCCTTGGGCACCAATAAGGTGCGCCCGGCGGCGCGGGCGGCCAGGGCGGCGGGCAATACGCCCTGTACCGGGCGTATTGCCCCGGACAGCGCCAGTTCGCCCAGGCATTCGAGCTGTTCCAGGGCGCCGGCCGGCACCTGGCCGCTGGCGGCGAGGATGCCCAAGGCAATCGCCAGGTCGAAGCGCCCGCCGTCCTTGGGCAGATCGGCCGGGGCCAGGTTCAGGGTGATGCGTCGGGGCGGGAAGTCGAAGGCGCAGTTGAGGATGGCGCTGCGCACCCGGTCCTTGCTTTCCTTGACCGCGGTTTCCGGCAGGCCAACCAGTGCCAGGGAGGGCAGGCCGTTGGCCAGATGGGCTTCCACCGTGACCGCCGGGGCTTCGATGCCGACTTGGGCGCGGCTGTGGACTATGGCCAGGGACATCGATCACTCCTTGATCGGTCAACGCATCCGCGCTGGGGTTTTATTCGCTAGCGGCTGGGGCGTCTACGCTGGTGCTGCGGGCTTCCATCTCGGCCACCTTGGCTTCCAGGGCTTCCAGGCGGGCGCGGGTGCGGGCGAGGACCACCATCTGGCTGTCGAACTCGTCGCGGCTGACCAGATCGAGTTTGCTGAACGCGCTTTGCAGCAGGATCTTGAACTGGCTTTCGAACTCGCTGCGCGGCAGCGGGCTGTCGCCATGGAACAGGCGGGAGGCGTGGGCGCCGAGGGCATCGAGCAGGGCTTTGGGTGGCAGCATGGCGAGGTTCCGGTGGCAGATGGGCGCCAGTGTAGCACGCAGCTCTGGGCGCTTTGCTTGGGCCTCGCTTGGTGCACTTTGCTGGTACATCGCACGCTTTTCGCGCATGCAGCGCCACTGCGCCGCACCATTGTTGTGCGCCAGTTGTGCCTAAAAGTCAGGAAAAGCGCCCTGTTTGATAGATAACTGCATGAAATCAGTCGCTTTTGTCGAAGTTGGCAGGCTTTCTGCTTTGTCTCCTGCGACGCATGCACCGATGCAGTTCCGGTGCATCAGGCGAAGCAGGGAAGTGTTTCGTCGAGAGCTGTTGCTGAGCATCGGGGCCGCTGGGGCAGGGCGCGATGCATTTCAAAAGCCAGACACTGCGCATAGACTTGGGCCGGGTTTGTTTTCCTGGGGCAAGTCCACCTTACACGGGAGAAAGTTACATGAAGCTAGTCACTGCCATCATCAAGCCGTTCAAGCTGGACGACGTCCGTGAGTCACTGTCGGAGATCGGCGTGCAGGGCATCACTGTCACTGAAGTCAAAGGCTTCGGTCGGCAAAAGGGTCACACCGAGCTGTACCGCGGTGCCGAATACGTGGTCGATTTTTTGCCGAAGGTGAAGATCGACGTGGCTATCGCTGATGACCAGCTGGATCGCGTGATCGAGGCCATCACCAAGGCCGCCAACACCGGCAAGATCGGTGACGGCAAGATCTTCGTGGTCAACCTGGAACAGGCCATCCGCATCCGTACCGGCGAAACCGATACCGACGCAATCTAAACGCTCTTCGAACCCCCACGCCCCAGGAGAAAAACATATGACTCTGCGTAAGATCGCAGGGCTAGGAGCCCTTGTGTCCCTCGTCACCCCCGGCCTAGCCATGGCGGACGAGGTTGTATTGAACAGTGGTGATACCGCCTGGATGATCGTTGCCAGCGCGCTCGTACTGTTCATGACCATTCCCGGCCTGGCGCTGTTTTACGGCGGCATGGTGCGGTCCAAGAACGTTCTGTCGGTGATGATGCAGTGCTTCGCCATCACCTGCCTGATCAGCATCCTGTGGGTCGTCTACGGCTACAGCATCGCCTTCGATGTCACTGGCATGGAGCAGAATGTTGTTAACTTCAACTCCTTTATCGGCGGCCTGTCCAAGGCCTTCCTGGCCGGTGTCACCCCCGCCAGCTTGACCTATGCCATCCCGGAAAGCGTATTCATCATCTTCCAGATGACCTTCGCCATCATCACCCCGGCCCTGATCGTCGGTGCCTTCGCCGAGCGCATGAAGTTCTCCGCGATGCTGATCTTTATGGCCGTGTGGTTCACCCTGGTCTATGCACCTATCGCGCACATGGTCTGGTCCGGTAACGGCGGCCTGCTGTGGGACTGGGGCGTGCTGGACTTCGCCGGCGGCACCGTGGTGCACATCAACGCCGGTATCGCTGGCCTGGTGGCCTGCCTGGTGCTGGGCAAGCGTAAAGGCTTCCCGACCACCGCCATGGCGCCGCACAACCTCGGCTACACCCTGCTGGGCGCGGCCATGCTGTGGGTCGGCTGGTTCGGCTTCAACGCCGGCTCCGCCGTCGCCGCCAACGGCACCGCCGGCATGGCCATGCTGGTGACCCAGATCGCCACCGCCGCCGCCGCCCTGGGCTGGATGTGCGCCGAGTGGGTCACCCACGGTAAGCCGAGCGCCCTGGGCATCGCCTCCGGTGTGGTCGCCGGTCTGGTGGCCATCACCCCGGCTGCCGGCACCGCGGGTCCTATGGGCGCCCTGGTGATCGGCCTGTCCGCTGGCGTGATCTGCTTCTTCTGCGCCACCAGCCTGAAGCGCAAGCTGGGCTACGACGACTCCCTGGACGCCTTCGGCGTACACGGTATCGGCGGCATAGTCGGTGCTCTGCTGACCGGCGTGTTCGCCGCGCCGGCCCTGGGCGGCTTCGGCACAGTGGAAGACATAGGTGCGCAAGTGTTCATCCAGTTCAAGGGTGTTGCCTTCACCGTGATCTACACCGCCGTGGTCACCTTCGTGATCCTCAAGGTGCTGGACATGGTGATGGGTCTGCGGGTTGCCGAAGAAGCGGAGACCGTGGGTCTCGACCTCTCCGAGCACAACGAGCGCGGCTACAACCTGTAAGCCTTACAGATGTGCAAAACGCCCGGTTCGCCGGGCGTTTTTTATGGCCTGCCATCCATGGCAGCCACCCTGCGGGCCGTCGCTACGCGACGTTAAAAATGACTCCCGATCATTTTCTATATCCGCGCCAACGGCGGCGCAGGTCCTACGGTACAACGGAGTACTTATGGAAAACACCGCACTGATTCCCTTGCAGTATGCCCTCGATACCTTCTATTTCCTGATCTGCGGCGCCCTGGTGATGTGGATGGCGGCAGGCTTCGCCATGCTCGAATCCGGTCTGGTGCGGGCGAAGAACACCACCGAAATTCTCACCAAGAACATCGTGCTGTATGCCTTGGCCTGCGTGATTTACCTGCTGTTCGGCTATGCCCTGATGTATGGCGGCGCGGCCGGCGGCGTGCTGCCGCATTTCGGTTTCCTGATCGGCGCCGAGCATAGTGTCGAGGCGGTGACCGCTGGCGATGAGGGCGCGCCCTATTACGCCAAGCGTGCGGACTTCTTCTTTCAGGTGGTGTTTGCCGCCACCTGCATGTCGATCGTTTCCGGTGCGGTGGCCGAGCGCATGAAGCTCTGGGCCTTTCTCGCCTTCGCCGTGGTCATGTGCGGGCTGATCTACCCGGTGGAGGGCTACTGGGTTTGGGGCGGTGGATTCCTCAAGGCCGCCGGCTTCAAGGATTTCGCCGGTTCCGGCGTGGTCCATCTGGCCGGTGCCACGGCGGCGCTGGCCGGGGTCCTGCTGCTGGGCGCGCGCCAGGGCAAGTATGGTCCCAAGGGGCAGATCAACGCCTTCCCGGGCGCCAACCTGCCGCTGGCGACCCTGGGCACCTTGATCCTCTGGTTCGGCTGGTTCGGTTTCAACGGTGGTTCGCAGCTGAAGATCAGCAGCATCGAAGACGCCAACGCGGTGGCCAATGTGTTCGTCAACACCAACCTGTCCGCTGCCAGCGGCCTGCTCGCGGCGCTGATAGTCGCGCGTATCCTGTTCGGCAAGGCCGACCTGACCATGGCCCTCAACGGCGCCCTGGCCGGCCTGGTCGCCATCACCGCCGAGCCGCTGACCCCGAGCGCCCTGCAAGCCTGCCTGATCGGTGGCGTGGGCGGCGTGCTGGTGGTGTTCTCCATCCTCGGCCTGGACAAGCTCAAGCTCGACGATCCGGTCGGGGCCATTTCGGTGCACGGCGTAGTCGGTACCTGGGGCCTGCTGGCGGTGTGCCTGAGCAACCGCGACGCCAGTCTGGGCGCCCAGTTGCTGGGGATAGCGGCGATCTTCGCCTGGGTCTTTATCGCCAGCCTGAGTGTCTGGTCGATCATCAAGTTGCTGCTCGGCCTGCGGGTGACCGAAGAGGAAGAGTACGAAGGCGTGGATATAGTCGAGTGCGGAATGGAGGCCTATCCGGAATTCACCCAGAACTGATTTTCCGGGGTTTCGCCGAGGGCGCCTGTTGGCGCCCTTTGTTTTTTCTGCAGGCGCGCTAGAATGCGCGCCCAAGGCTGGCGCTAGACGCCTGCCCCGAGTCACGCCAAGGCTGCGTAAAGTGCGCAGGGCGGCTCGGGTATTGGATTTTCTTCCGGCGACGTTAGAAAGCTGGCGCAGCTGGGCTATAACTACTCTGCTTTTCGCAAGTCATGAGGTTGGAACATGAGCGACGAAGATCTGGAACACGACGAACTGGAAGGCGCTGACGAAGACGATGGCGAGGAGCTGGCTGCCGCCGATGATGGTGACAGCGGCGATGACGAGGTCGACGACGAGGTCGTCCCCGCCAGCAAGAGCAAGAAGGTCAAGGCCGCGGTCGACGTCGAAGAGCTGCCCAGCATCGAAGCCAAGCAGAAAGAGCGCGATGCGCTGGCCCGCGCCATGGAGGAGTTCCTCTCGCGCGGCGGCAAGGTGCAGGAGGTCGAGCCGAACGTCGTCTCCGACCCGCCCAAGAAACCGGACAGCAAATACGGCAGCCGCCCCATCTAAGCGCTAGCCGTAGAAGCAAAAGCCCGCAGGCCATAAGCGTGCGGGCTTTTTTGTGGCCTGCCATCCTTGGCGGCCACCCCTGCGGGGCCGTCGCTACGCGACGTCAAAAATGGCTCCCGGCCATTTTTTATGGGCGCGATTTATCGAGGTGGGCTGGGCTGAGCGTCGCGAAGCCCAACACTGCCATCCCCGGATTGCATCCGGGCTACGGCTTATGCCCGGGCTGTAGGGAGGAAATGGCACAGTCTTGTCCACCAAGACGCGCAGCCTTACCCCCAGCTATGCAGCAGCGCCGGCAGCTCGGCCAGGCTGCGGATCTCGGCATCTGGGGTCGTGGCGCTTTCCCAAGGTTTGCCCTGGGGGTTGAACCAGATGGCGCGCAGGCCCGCGGCCTGGGCACCGGCGATATCGTCGCTGGGGTGGTCGCCGATATGCACGGCGTGCTCGGCCGCTATGCCAGCGCGCTTGAGGGCCTCCTGGAATGGCTTGGGATCGGGTTTGCCGACGCCTAATTCTTCGGCGCACAGGGCGAACTGGAAATAGTCGGCCAGGCCCAGGCGGCGTACATCGGCATTGCCGTTGGTGATCACCCCGAGCATAAAACGGTTGGCCAGGGCCTCCAGGGTCGGGTGCACCTCGGCGAACAACTCGACCTGATGGCGTGCGGCGAGAAACACCTGAAAGCCGGCCTCGGCCAGGGTCTGCGCCTCGTCGTGGGCATAGCCGGCGTCTGCCAGGGCGTTGAACAGAATGCGTCGGCGCAGTTCGCTGAGGCGATGTTGGAGCGACGGCTCGGCCTGCAGCAGGTCGGCGCGAATCGCCCACAGGTGCTCGACCGGCACCGCCCCCAGGCGCGGTGCATGCATGGCCAGCCAGTTGCGCAGCGCCGCTTCGGCGTCCTGCATCACCGGGGTGACATCCCACAGGGTGTCGTCGAGGTCGAAGGTAATCAGCTGGATGCTCATTCTGTGCTGCCTTTGCGTTTTGCTCGGGGGTGAGCCTGGTCGTAGACCTTGGCCAGGTGCTGGAAATCCAGATGGGTGTAGACCTGGGTGGTGGCGATATCGGCGTGGCCGAGCAGTTCCTGCACCGCGCGCAGGTCCTGGGATGACTCCAGCATATGGCTGGCGAAGCTGTGGCGCAGCATATGCGGATGCAGGTGTTGGCCGAGCTCGCGCACACCGGCCTGACGTACCCGCAACTGCACCGCGCGCGGACCGATGCGCCGCCCCTGCTGGCTGATAAACACCGCGCCATCGGCCGGCTTGGCCAGGGCGCGCAGGGGCAGCCACTGTTCCATGGCCTGGCGTGCCATACGCCCGATCGGCAGTTCCCGGGTCTTGTTGCCCTTGCCGCGCACCCGCACCAGGCCGGCCGGCAGGTCGAGGCCGTCGAGGTTCAGGCCGACCAGTTCCGACAGGCGCAGGCCGGAGGAATAGAACAGCTCGAGCATGGCCTGGTCGCGGATGGCGATAAAGTCGTCTTCCAGGGCGCCATCGAGCAACTGCGCGGCGCGGTCGGCATCCAGGGTCTTCGGCAGGCGGCGCTCGCCCTTGGGCGGCATCAGGCCGCTGGCCGGGTCGCTCGGGCAGTGGCCTTCGCGGATCAGGTAGCGATACAGGCCGCGGCTGGCCGAGAGCAGGCGGGCCAGGCTGCGGCTGGACTGGCCTTCGAGGTTCAAACGGGCGATCAGGCGGCGCAGGCGTGGGGTATCCAGCTGTGACCAATGTTCGATCTGTTCGCGCTCGCAGAAGGCCAGCAGCTTGGCCAGGTCGTGGCCGTAGCCAGCCAGGGTATGCGGCGAGAGTTGGCGCTCGCTGCGCAGATGTTCGAGGTAGGCGTCCAAGAGGTCTTGCATGGAAGCTCCCTGCGGTACGGAGGTGTAGCTATGATGGGTTTCATAAGGAGCATCCATGCTCCTTACCCTGCGGGCAGCTAAAGCTGTGCAAAACGACTTCCTGTTTTGCTCAACCCATCCTACAAGCGGTCGTTAGCGCACTGAACGCAAAGGCGTGGCGAAACCCGGTACGACGCGGGCCAGCACTTCGGCGATATAGCCGAGGAACAGGGTGCCCAGGGAGCTCTTGTAATGCTGCGGATCGGCGCTGCCGATCGCCAGCACGCCATGCAGGCCTTGATAGGAGATGCTGACCACCGCCGCCGAGCCGACTCGCGCAGCGTCCTCGGCGCCGAACAGGAAGCTCAGCTCGTGCTCGCGCAGCACCCCGCAGATGGTCTTGCCGCCGGCCAGCAAGCCGCCTATGGCTTGGTGGGCTTCGGCGCTGCTGACCGTGCGACCGACCGGCATGGGCGTATCGCTGAACAGGATCAGGCTGACAAAGGGCACCAGGAACTCGCGGCGCAGGCTGTCTTCCACGCAGCTGACCACTTCTTCCAGGCTATTGGCATCCAGTAGGTCGAGCACCAGGCGGCGGGTCTTGTCGAACAGGCGGTCGTTGTCGCGAGCCACGTCCATCAGCTGCGACAGGCGGTGACGCATCTCGATATTGCGCTCGCGCAGCAGTTTGACCTGACGCTCGACCAGCGACACGGTATCGCCGCGCTGGTGCGGAATGCGCAGCTCGGGGATCAGCTCGTCGTGGTCGATAAAGAATTCCGGATGCAGGCGCAAGTAAGCGGCGACCGTGTCCGAATCCAGTGGTTTGGGCGAATCCTGCTGGTCTGTCATAGGCGCTGCTCGGTCATAAGCGTTGCTCGGTCATAAACGAACCTGTCCTTCGTACACCCGGACTGCGGGTCCGGTCATCATAACGGGCTGGCCTACGCCTGCCCACTCGATGCACAGCTTGCCGCCCGGTAGTTCGATCTGCACCGGCGAATCCATCCAGCCCTGGCTGATGGCCGCCACCGCCGCCGCGCAGGCGCCGGTGCCGCAGGCCTGGGTCTCGCCGGCGCCGCGTTCCCACACCCGCAGCTTGGCGCGCTGACGGTCGAGCACCTGGAGGAAACCGACATTGACCCGCTGCGGGAAGCGCGGGTGATGCTCCAGTTTCGGTCCGAGGCTATGCACCGGGGCTTGGTCGACGCTGTCGACGCGCAGCACCGCATGGGGGTTGCCCATGGAGATGGCCGCCAGCTCGACCTGCAGGCCATCGACCTCGACCTGGTAGCTGAGCGCCTGTTGCTCGGCTTGGAACGGGATATCGGCCGGCACCAGGCGCGGCGCGCCCATATTGACGCTGATCTGCCCATCGCTGCGCACGTCCAGCTCGATGATGCCGCCCTTGGTTTCCACCCGGATCTGCTTCTTCACCGTCAGGCGCTTGTCCAGCACGAAGCGGGCGAAGCAGCGCGCGCCGTTGCCGCACTGTTCCACTTCCGAGCCGTCGGCGTTGAAGATGCGGTAGCGGAAGTCGACGTCCGGATTGCTCGGCGGCTCGACTATCAGCAGCTGATCGAAGCCGACGCCGGTGTGGCGATCGCCCCACTGCTTGGCGTTTTTCGGCTGGATATGCGCGTGCTGGCTGACCAGGTCGAGGACCATAAAGTCATTGCCGAGGCCGTGCATCTTGGTAAAGCGCAATAACATGGCCTTGTCCTTAGGAAGCGGGCGGCAGGCAGCTTTCGCCTGCAAAGAGCTCGCCGAGCGTCTCGCGACGACGCACTTCGAAGGCCTGTTCGCCATCCACCATCACCTCGGCGGCGCGGCCGCGGGTGTTGTAGTTGGAGCTCATGACAAAGCCATAGGCGCCGGCCGAACGCACGGCCAGCAGGTCGCCTTCGGCCAGGGCCAGGTCGCGGTCCTTGGCCAGGAAGTCGCCGGTCTCGCAGATCGGCCCGACTATGTCGTAGTTGCGCGTCGCGCCAGCACGCGGCTGCACCGCCACCACGTCCATCCAGGCCTGATACAGGGCCGGGCGGATCAGGTCGTTCATCGCCGCGTCGACTATGGCGAAGTCCTTGTGCTCGGTGTGCTTGAGGTACTCGACCCGGGTCAGCAGCACGCCGGCGTTGGCCACTATGGAACGGCCCGGCTCGAACACCAGGGCCAGGTCGCGGCCTTGCAAGCGTTCCCTGACGGCGGCGATATAGTCGCCGGCCAGCGGCGGCTGCTCGTCGCGGTATTGCACGCCGAGGCCGCCACCCAGGTCCAGGTGCTGGATGCGGATGCCGCGTGCGGCCAGGCGGTCGATCAGCCCCAGCAGGCGATCCAGGGCGTCGAGGAAGGGCGGCAGGGTGGTCAGCTGCGAGCCGATATGGCAATCGACGCCGACCACTTCCAGGTTAGGCAGTTCGGCGGCGCGGGCGTAGACGGCTTCGGCATCGGCGATGGCGATGCCGAACTTGTTCTCTTTCAGCCCGGTGGAAATATAGGGGTGGGTGCCGGCGTCCACATCCGGGTTGACCCGCAGGGAGATGGCGGCGCTCTTGCCCAGCTCGGCGGCGACCCGTTGCAGGCGCTCCAGCTCCTCGGTGGACTCGACGTTGAAGCAGTGCACGCCGACTTCCAGGGCGCGGCGCATATCGTCGCGGCTCTTGCCGACGCCGGAGAAGACGATCTTGCTCGCCTCGCCGCCAGCGCTCAGCACGCGCTCCAGTTCGCCACGGGAGACGATGTCGAAGCCGGCGCCGAGGCGTGCCAGCACGTTCAACACGCCGATATTGGAGTTGGCCTTGACGGCGAAACACACCAGGTGCGGCATGCCCTGCAGGGCATCGGCATAGGCGTGGTACTGCGCCTCGATATGCGCACGGGAGTAAACGTAGGTCGGCGTACCGAAGCGTTGGGCGATGGCGGACAAGGCCACGCCTTCCGCGAACAGCGCGCCGTCGCGGTAGTTGAAGGCGTTCATGGGCTGTCCTTATTCGTCGCTTTGCGCAGGCGCGGGCTGGCTTTCTTCCGGAAGGTACAGCGGGCCTTTCTGGCCACAGCCGGCGAGCAGCGTGGTGACGGCGACCAGCGCGATAAGGGCAGTAAACAACCGCTTCATGGTGGAATCCTTGTAATAAAGCATGATTGCGCCGGAGTATACCGACCCCCCAGGGCCTTGCCTATGCGCCAGGATTCCCGTCTGGCGGGGCTTTGCTTGTATCTTGGCGGATAGCTTTGGGCGCACGGTGAGTGATCAGGAGTCTGGATGGATAACCCCCCGCTGCTCGGCAGCTCGGTTTCAGTCGCGTATCTGCAGGGCTTGCTCGACTACCTGGAGCGCCAGGGCGTCGATTCCAATGCCTTGCTGGCGCGCGTGCAGCTGAGCCCGCAGGTTCTGGCGCAGCGTGACCAGCGCATCGCCGCCAGTACCTACCTGGAGCTGCTCGGCCATGGCGTGCAGCAAAGTGGCGATCAGCACCTGGGCTTGCACCTGGGTGAGGCGGTGCGGCCGGGCTATTACGGCGTACTCGGCTACCTGATCATGAGCTGCACGACCCTGGCCGATGCCCTGCACCGCCAGGCGCGCTATGCCACCTTGATCGGCAACCTGGGCCAGGTCGATCTGGCCGATGAGCCGCCCCGTGAGGGACTGGAGCCGCAGGTGGCGAACAGCTGGCAACCGTTTCTGCCCCAGCAGCAGCGCCAGCTCAGCGAAGAGACCCTGGCCGGTTGGGTGACCTTCGGCCACTGGATCAGTGGCCAGGATATTCCGCCCACCGAGGTGCGCTTCCAGCATGCGGCGCCGGCGGATGTCAGCGAGCATCAGCGGATCTTTCGCTGCCCGGTGCTGTTCGACCAGGCCGACAATGCCCTGGTCTTCCCCAAGCGCCTGCTGGCCCTGCCGCTGGGCCAGGCCGATGCCCAGGTACGGCTGATGCTGGACGCCTACGCCGATCGCCTGCTCAGCGAAATCAAACAGGGCCATAGCGTGCTGGACCGGGCGCGCCTGGAACTGGCGCGCCAGCTGCCCGAGGCCGGGGCTGATTTGCAGCAGATCGCCGCGCGTTTGGCCCTTAGCCCGCGAACCTTGCAGCGGCGTTTACGCGAAGCCGGGTTATCCTTTAACCAGTTGCTCGACGAGACGCGCCAGCAGTTGGTGTTGCACTATCTGCGCGATCCGGCGCTGGATCTGGCGGAAATCGCCTTTCTGGTCGGCTTCAGCGAGCCGGGTTCATTGGCCCGCGCCTTTCGCCGCTGGACGGGTGAGAGCCCCGGCGAGTACCGCCGCCATCTGACGTTATGAAAGCTACTGCGCTCGGTTTTGCCGCGTTGCAACGCAGCGTAGCGGAGTAACAGCCGAAGGCTGGCCCGTAGGGCGAGCGAAGCGAGTAAAGCAGACTCGGACGTGAGACCTATCAGAATGCTCATGTACACTCCGCTTCTTCGCCTACTTGACCAGCCAAGCTGTTACTTCGTTTCGCCTTGCCTAACCTTTGCTCGTCACGCTTTCATAGCGCCAGATATCCAAGATTTTTGTAGTCGCTGAATTTTTCGAGGTAAGTCGCAATGAGTTTGACCGAAGCCCGCTTTCACGATCTGGTCGATGCCACCCAGCAGGCGGTGGAAGATATTTTCGATGACAGCGACCTGGACCTCGATCTGGAAAATTCCGCCGGCGTGCTGACGGTGCGTTTCGAGAACGGCACCCAACTGATCTTCAGTCGCCAGGAGTCGCTGCGCCAACTGTGGTTGGCGGCGCGTTCGGGTGGTTTCCATTTCGATTACGACCAGGCCAGCGAGCGCTGGATCTGCGACAGCAGCGACGAACAGCTGGGCGAGATGCTGGCGCGCATCACCCAGGAACAATCGGGTGCCGACCTTGAGTTCGAAGAGCTCTGACGGCCCTGGCGCGGCGGCCGGCGAGGTCGCCTCGCCCTGCCGGCGCCAGTGTTGCCTGGACGATCGGGATATCTGCCTGGGCTGCGGTCGCTCCCTGGCAGAAATCCTCGAGTGGGGCAGCGCCGACAGCGTCAGGCGCCGCGCCATTTGCCAAACGGCCCTGGCGCGCCTGCAACAGCGCGGCTGACCGAGCGGTCTTGTTTATTTGAGCGGCTGTGATACGGTCGACCTAACGCTTGCCAAACCCCGTCTTAGTGATGGGGTTTTGCTTTTTCGCGACCCAAAAGGCCGTTGATAAACGTAACGAGCGAAGGTTAGGCAAGGCGAAAGTAGGCGAAGAAGCGGAGTGTACGGCTGTACATGAGCATTCTGAGTTTACTTTCAACGCGGCAAAACCGAGCGCAGTAGTTTTCAACGGTCTTTTAAAGGAGATGTACCCGCACCATGACCAGCGCACCCAGCATCACCATCACCCGCCTCGATCTGCAGCGCCTAGAGCGTCTGCTCGACAGCCTGGAGGATTTCGGCCCCGGCGCCGCGGCATTGCAAGCCGAGCTGGACCGTGCCGAAGTGGTCGGCCATGACGAGGTGCCGGCGGGGGTGGTGACCATGAATTCGCGGGTGCATTGCCGTGAGGAAAGCAGCGGCAAGGACTATCACCTGACCCTGGTGTACCCGCAGGACGCCGGTGGCGAAGGCCGGGTATCGATCCTCGCGCCGGTCGGCAGCGCGCTGTTGGGGCTGTCGGTCGGCCAGCATATCGACTGGACTGCGCCCACCGGCAAGCTGCTCAAGCTGACCCTGCTGGCGGTGGAGTATCAGCCGGAGGCGGCGGGCGAATATAGCCGCTAAGCCGCCGCTGCCCGCAGCTTCGACTGCCATGGTCTAGAGTGCTATGCACGTTCGAGTCGGCAAGGAGGCCCCCATGTCCAGTCTGCCCCTGTATTTTCCCCAAGGTTTTGTCCTGACCCAGGCGCTGCAGTGCGCCGAGCTGGTCAGCGCCGCCTACGACCAGTACAACCAATGGCAAATCCAGGACCGCCCGCGGCGGCCGCAGGATTTCCGTTGGCAGCCGCCGACGCTGCCGGGCTGGCGCTTCTCCGCGCCGGTCTGGAGCATCCTCAGCGAGCTGCATTTTCTCAATGAATCGGAGCCCTTCGGTTTCGCCGCGCGCGACCCGCAGGGCGCGGTCTACCTGGTGTTTCGCGGCACCGACACGGCGCAGGACTGGCTGGACGATCTGGATGCCGCTCAGCGCGCCTATCCCTGGCAGCCCGGGGTCGGGCGCGTGCATGACGGCTTTCTCAAGCTCTATGCCTCGCTGCGTGATCTGGCGCTGCATGCCCTGGACGGGATGCAGCCGAACGGCCCGCTGTGGGTCTGTGGGCACAGCCTGGGTTGCACCCTGTCGAGCCTGGCGGTGCTGGATCTGCGCGAGCGCTGGCCGGACTTGCCGCTGCAGCATTACAACTTCGCCAGCCCGCGCCTGGCGGCGCCGGATTTCGCCGCCCACTACAACGCCTTACAGGTGCCGACCTACCGCCTGGTCAACGACAGCGACCTGGTGCCGCAAGTACCGCCCGGGGTCACTGGACGCTGGCTGTACCAGCACCTGGGCCTGGCGGTGAGCTTCACGGCCAGCTATGCCGGGGTAGCGGCCGATCACAGTTTGGCGGACTGCTACCTGTATGCCCTGCAGCATCCGCAGGCGCCGATGCGCGGCTAGCAGGCCGTTGATAAACTACCTACGTTGCCGATACGGCGTTAAAAACGGCCTAAAAATGCTCATTT
>NZ_JAUYNP010000295.1 GCF_030696055.1 Pseudomonas sp.
GAATGAGAACGAGTTTACGATCTGCTGTGCGTCGGCCCTGCTGCGTTAAGAACAGGCTCGGCAAGCCGCTTGCGGTTAACGCGCTTCAGCGCGACCCGAAGGGCGAGTGAAGCGAGTAATGCTCATTTACAGCTCGTAAACTCCGCATCCTCGCCTGTTCTTGCCTTGCATGGCTCTAGCTCGCGAGATCGTAAAAACGTTCTACGGAGACTGCTGCATGGATACCCTGATCGAAGGTCTAGTCGCGCTGTTCCTGTTGCTCGGCAGCCTGTTCGCCCTGGTCGGCGCTATCGGCCTGTACCGCCTGCCGGATTTCTTTATGCGCCTGCACGGCCCGACCAAGGCCGGCACCCTGGGCGTGGGCGGCATGCTGATCGCCTCGCTGATCTTCTTCAGCAGCCGCGGCGAGGGCATCAGCCTGCATGAGCTGCTGATCACCCTGTTCCTGTTTATCACCGCGCCGGTCAGCGCTCACCTGCTGGCCAAGGCGGCTATGCAGCAGAAGCTCAAGCTGAGCCAACAGACCCGCGGCAGGCCCTGGGAACAGTAGGCCTACACAGTTCGTGCACCTGACTGTGTCTGTGCGCTCGGGGCCAGGCTCTCTACACTCCAGCTTGATAAGTACTGGAGAAGAGACTGATGAACGATCCAAGGCCATGGGCGCGCGAAGCCATCCGCATTATCGAGGCGGATTTTCAGCGCAGCGCCGATACCCATTTGATTCCCCTGGCGCTGCCGGGCCTGCCGGGTGTCGAGCTGTATTTCAAGGACGAGTCCAGCCACCCCACGGGTAGCCTCAAGCACCGCCTGGCCCGTTCGCTGTTTCTCTATGCGCTGTGCAATGGCTGGCTCAAGCCGGGCGCGCCGGTGATAGAGGCGTCCAGCGGCTCCACGGCGATTTCCGAGGCCTATTTCGCCCGGCTGCTGGGGCTGCCCTTTATCGCGGTGATCCCGGCCAGCACCTCGAAAGAGAAGATCGCGCAGATCGCCTTCTATGGCGGGCAGAGCCATCTGGTCACCGACCCGACGCAGATCTACGCCGAGTCCGAGCGCCTGGCGCGGGAAACCGGCGGGCATTTTATGGATCAGTTCACCTACGCCGAGCGCGCCACCGACTGGCGTGCCAATAACAATATCGCCGAGTCGATCTTCCAGCAGCTGCGCAGCGAGCACTTCCCCGAGCCGAGCTGGCTGGTCTCCAGCCCCGGCACCGGCGGCACATTGGCGACCCTGGGACGCTATGTGCGCTACCGCCGCCACAGCACCCGGGTGCTGTGCGCCGATGCCGAGCGCTCGGTGTTCTTCGATTACTACGTCACAGGCGACGCCAGCCTGTGCCTGGACCACGGCTCGCGCATCGAAGGCATAGGCCGGCCGCGGGTCGAGGCCTCGTTTCTGCCGAGCGTGATAGACGCCATGTGCAAGGTGCCGGATGCCCTGTCCCTGGCGGCCATGCATTACCTGGCGCAGCGCCTGGGCCGGCATGTCGGTGGCTCCAGCGGCACCAACCTGATAGGCGCGCTGCTGGTGGCGCAACATATGGTGGCGGCCGGGGAATCCGGTTCGGTGGTGGCGATCCTCTGCGATGGCGGCGAGCGCTATGCCGACAGCTATTACGATCAGGCCTGGTTGAGCGCCCAGGGCTTTGCGCTGGCGCCCCTGATCGCCAGCATCGCCGCCTGCGCCGAGCAGGGCGCGGCCTTGCCTGAGCTGCCGGTAAGCGGTCTATAACCTAGAGCCTGTTTACGGTCTCGCGAGCTAGAGCCAGACAAGGCGCTACGTTAGTAACAGCCTTCGGCTGGTCAAAACGCCGAGGAAGCGCAGTTTACGAGCTGTAAATGAGCATGACTCGTTGCACTCGCCCTTCGGATCGCGCTGAAGCGCGTTAGCCGCAAGCGGCTTGCCGAGGCTGTTTTTAACGCCGGATGGCCGACGCGCAGCAGATCGTATACAGGTTCTGCGCTGACGGCTGGCCAAGCCAATGTCTGCCACTGGGCTAGAGTTGACTGCTGAGGAGCGGCGCAGGCGGCGCCGCCAACCAGGGCAGGAGAGGGACCATGGGGACTGTGCGCAGCTTGTTGCACTGCTGGCTGTTGTCCGGTGTGTTGCTGGGCTTGCCGGTGCAGGCCGGCGAGGATGCGCGGGGGGCCAAGGACCATCCGCTGCTGTCGCGTTATCCGGACTCGCATATAGTCGAGTACGAGCAGAACTACAACGCCGCGCAGTTCGCCATCGGCAGCCAGGATGGCGTTGTGCAGCGCCAGACAGTGGAAGGCGACGCCACCCAGTTTCGCTACTTCCACAACGCGGTAGACAACCAGCCGAGCCCGTTGCAGCTGCTGCGCAACTACCAGAACGCGATCGAGTCGATCGGCGGTGAGGTGCTCTACGAGCGCCTGCCACAGGAGGGCGACGGCGGCGAAACCACCCTGAGAGTCAACAGCGGCGGCAAACAGGTGTGGGTACGCCTCGAGCCGGAGATATTCAGCGCGCCGACCCAGAGCTACAAACTGGTGATAGTCGAGGTGGCGGCCATGCAGCAGCTGGTGACTGCCAACCAGCTGCTGGATGAGCTCAACCGCAAGGGTTTTATCGCCCTCTATATCAATTTCGACACCGGCAAGGCCGAGCTCAAGGCCGATGGCCAGGCCACTGTGGCGGAGATTGTCAGCATGCTCAAGGCAGCGCCTGCGCTACGCCTGGCCATCGAGGGCCATACCGACAGCCAGGGCCAGGCGGCGGCCAACAAGGTTTTGTCCGAGCAGCGCGCCCAGAGCGTGATGCAGGCCCTAGTCGCCACCGGGATAGAGGCCCAGCGGCTGTCCGCCGCGGGCTTCGGCCAGGAACGGCCGGTGGCCGACAACCGCAGCGAAGAGGGGCGGGCGAAGAACCGCCGGGTCGAGTTGGTCAAGCAGTAGCGGGCCAGCCCACGCTGGTTAGCCCGTTGGGTTAGGCGCAGGCGGCAGCGCCTTCAACTGCCGCTACAACGGAGGTCATCAGATGAAAATGCTACTGACGGTCGAATTCCCAGCGGAGCCCTTCAACTCCCTGGTCCGAAGCGCCAAGGCGGGCGAGCTTATTGGACGCATCCTCGACAGCATCAAGCCGGAGGCGGCCTACTTCACCGAGCAAGACGGCAAGCGTTGCGGCATCTTCGTGGTGGACGTGCAGGCACCATCGGATGTGCCTTCATTCGCCGAGCCGTTCTTCCTCAACTTCCAGGCCAGTTGCAAGTTTCGCATTCTGATGAGCCCGGAGGATTTGCAAAAGGCTGGACTTGAGGAACTCGGCAAGCAGTGGGGCTAAGATCGCCCGGATGTTCAGCATATAGCCCGGATGCAATCCGGGGGCAGATTGCCAGGGGGCAGAACTCCCCCGGATTTTATCCGGCTACGAGAGCTGGGTAGGGTGGATGACGCCTTTTTCATCCACCACGCTCTAGTGGTGGATGGGTAAAGCGTCATCCACCCGAGGCTCGCCTTAGGCTTCGCCGTGCGCCAGGCCCAGCATGTCGCGTATCAGCGCCTCGGCCACGCGAATGCCATCGACCCCGGCGGAGAGGATGCCGCCGGCATAGCCCGCGCCTTCGCCGGCCGGGTACAGGCCCTTGACGTTGAGGCTCTGCATATCCGCGCCACGGGTGATGCGCAGCGGCGAGGAGGTGCGGGTCTCGATGCCAGTGAGCACCGCATCAGCCAGGGCGAAGCCCTTGATCTGCTTGTCGAAGGCCGGCAGCGCCTCGCGGATCGCCTCGATGGCGAAATCCGGCAGGGCCAGGGCCAGGTCGCCGAGTTTCACCCCAGGCTTATAGGACGGCTCGACACTGCCTAGCTCGGTCGAAGGCCGGCCTGCGATAAAGTCGCCGACCAGTTGCCCCGGCGCCTCGTAGTTGCTGCCGCCGAGCAGGTAGGCCTGGGACTCCAGACGCTCCTGCAGCTCCACACCGGCCAGCGGGCCGCCCGGGTAATCCTGCTCCGGGGTGATGCCCACCACTATGCCGGCGTTGGCGTTGCGCTCGTTGCGCGAGTACTGGCTCATGCCGTTGGAGACTACGCGGTTCGGCTCGGAGGTGGCGGCCACCACGGTGCCGCCCGGGCACATGCAGAAGCTGTACACCGAACGGCCGTTGCTGGCGTGGTGCACCAGCTTGTAGTCGGCGGCGCCCAGCTTGGGGTGGCCGGCGTATTTGCCCAGGCGCGCGCGGTCGATCAAGGACTGCGGATGCTCGATACGGAAGCCCACCGAGAACGGCTTGGCCTCCATAAACACCTCGCGGCTGTGCAGCATGCGGAAGGTATCGCGCGAGCTGTGGCCGAGGGCGAGAATCACCTGGCGGCTGCGGATCTGCTCGCCGCTGCCGAGCACCACGCCCAGCAGTTGGCCGTCTTCGATCAGCACATCGCTGACCCGCTGCTGGAAGCGTACTTCACCGCCCAGGGCCTTGATTTCCTCGCGCATGGCGGCGACCACACCGGTCAGGCGGAAGGTGCCGATATGCGGCTTGCTGACGTAGAGGATTTCCTCCGGCGCGCCGGCCTTGACGAACTCTTGCAGCACCTTGCGGCCCAGGTGCTTGGGGTCCTTGATCTGGCTGTACAGCTTGCCGTCGGAAAAGGTGCCGGCCCCGCCTTCGCCGAACTGCACGTTGGACTCGGGGTTGAGCACATGCTTGCGCCACAGGCCCCAGGTGTCCTTGGTGCGCTGGCGCACTTCGGTGCCGCGTTCCAGCACTATCGGGCGCAAGCCCGCCTGGGCCAGGATCAGCGCGGCGAAGATGCCGCAGGGGCCGAAACCCACCACCAGCGGCCGCTCTTCGAGGTTTTCCGCGGACTGGCCGACCGGTTTGTAGGCGGTGTCCGGTGACGGGCCGATCTGCCGGTCATCTTTGAGCCTGGCCAGCAGCGCCGCCTCATCGCGCACCGTGCAGTCGAGGGTGTAGATAAACTGCAGTTCGCTGGATTTCTTCCGTGCATCGTAGCTGCGCTTGAACAGGTTGAAATCGAGCAGCTCGCCGTCGGCTATCCCCAGGCGCTGGACTATGGCCGGGCGCAGGGCATCGATGGGGTGGTCGAGGGGCAGCTTGAGTTCGGTGATGCGTAGCATGGGGCAATCCACTATCAGGGCCGGAGGCAACCCGGCAAGGTGTAAAAGACGGCGATTATACCTGTGAATGCCAGCCAGGCGTGGCAGGCCGCTGACTGGCATGGAGGGTGCGTTATCGGTGGGCTTGGTTATGCCGAATACAAAGCGGCGTTTGCCCTGTGATCATGGATGCGTCCAGGCCAGCATCACATCCAGCATGCGGTTGGCGAAGGCCCACTCGTTGTCGTACCAGGCCAGCACCTTGACCAGGTCGCCCTGCACCCGGGTGTGGTTGAGGTCGACCACGCAGGACACTGGATGGCCATTGAAGTCGCGGGACACCAGCGGCAGCTCGTTGCATTCCATCACCCCGGCCGGCAGTTGTTGCGCGCCGGCCTGCAGGGCCGCATTGAGCGCCTCGCGGCTGGCCGGGCGCTCGCAGGTGAAGGTCAGGTCGAGCAGTGACACGTTCGGCGTCGGTACCCGCACCGCCAGGCCGTCCAGGCGTCCGGCCAGTTCCGGCAAGACCAGGCCGATGGCCTTGGCCGCGCCGGTGCTGCTGGGGATCATCGACAGCGCCGCGGCGCGGGCGCGATACAGGTCGCCGTGGGCCTTATCCAGCAGGCTCTGGTCGTTGGTGTAGGAATGAATGGTCGTGACCAGGCCCTGGCGAATGCCCACCGCCTGGTGCAGCACCTTGGCCAGCGGCGCCAGGCAATTGGTGGTGCAGGAGGCGTTGGAGACTATCTGCTGGCTGCCCAGCAGCTCATGGTTGACGCCATACACCACGGTCAGGTCGGCGCTGTCCAGGGGATGGGAGAGCAGCACCCGCGGGCTGCCCGCGGTCAGGTGCTGTTCGACCTGAACGCGCTTTTTCAGCTTGCCGGTACATTCCAGCACCAGGTCGACGCCATGCTGGCGCCAGGGCAGGTTGACCACTTCGCGCTCGCGCAGCAGGTGAATGGGATGGCCGTTCACCTGCAGCACGTCATCCTGCAGGTTGATACGCCCGGCAAAGCGGCCGAAGGTGGAATCGAAGCGGGTCAGGTGGGCGAGGGTGGCCTGGTCGCCCAGGTCGTTGATCGCCGTGAGGTGAATCTTCCGCTCCAGTTCGCGCTCGAACAGCGCGCGCACCACGGAGCGGCCGATACGGCCATAGCCATTGATAGCAATGCGCAGCATAGCGATGTCCCTCTGCCGGAGTTTCCTTCAGCTTAGGTCAGGGACAGGCCTGCGCCGTGCAAGGGCGGCAAAAAGGCCGCCCGGCATCACAGGTCGCGCGCCCCCCCCCTAGCACCACCCAAATAGGCGCAGCCGCGCAGCACTTCGCCGTTCAGGCGCAGCTCGGCGCTGAGGTGCTGCACGGTGCCGCTCAGGCTGTCGACGCAGCGCTGTGGCGCGACCCAGAGTTCCAGGCGCTGGCCATTGGCTTCGCTGCTCAGGTGCAGGCGGCCTTCCGGCAGTTGCTCTTCCAGGTAGGGCAGGGCTTGGGGTTCCAGGCCCTGGCGATTGAGGACCAGGCCCTGGCGGTTGACCGCGACACTCCAGCCCGGCTCCTGGCCGCTGGCGTGCAGGCTGGTGCGTTTGAAGTTGATATCGCTGCAGCCCGCGCCCTGCGTCTGCAGGCGATACACCAGGCTGGGGGAGAACTTGCCATCGACGCCGGCCTGCTCACTGGCTTTCAGGCTGCCACGCAGGTCGGCAAACAGGCTGCTCGCGCCGTCAGCCAACAACTCTGCGGCCTCGCGGCTGATGCCGCTGTTGCCATCGTCGCTGATCACGAAGCGGCGCTGCTCCTGGCACGGACGAAAGTGCAACTGCCCCGCTTGCAGGCTGAGCTCGCCCTGCAGGCGGGTCTCCGGGACGGTCGCGCTGCTCGGTTTGTCGCTGAATACCTGGCAACCGGCAAGCCAGGGCAATAGGGCGGCGCAAAAAAATTGCCTGGAGCAATTTTTAACGTCGCGTAGCGACGGCCAGAAGGGTGGCCGCCAGGGATGGCAGGCCATAAAAATGGGGCTGAAACGCATGCGGACTCTCCTGATAAGGCCGCCCACGTTACCCAGGCCGCTGGGCGATCACAAGGGCGCAACCAGGCAGGGCGCGGCGCGAAGGACTATATCCATAAGGAGAGGGGGCGCTGCGCAACAGCGCAGTCGAGAGCACCGGAGGCAATATGACCCGCATAGTGACAGTGACCCTGAGCCCGGCGCTGGATGTCGCCACCCGTGTGGCGCGCCTCTACCCGGACGCCAAGCTGCGCTGCAGCGCTCCGGTCTATGCCCCGGGCGGCGGCGGCATCAACGTCGCCCGCGCCATCCACAGGCTGGGCGGCAAGGCCCTGGCGCTGTTTCCGGTCGGCGGCTCGACGGGCCGGCATCTGGTCGATCTGCTCGGCGCCGAAGGGGTGCCCACCCAGGCCCTGCCGATCGCCGAATGGACCCGCGAATGCATCAACCTGGTGGAGCAGAGCAGCACCCAGCAATACCGCCTGGTGATGCCCGGTGCCCGCCTGAGCCTGAGCGAGCAGGAACAGCTGCTGGCGGCGGTGCAGGCCCTGCCGGCTCCCGAGTACCTGGTGATCAGCGGCAGCCTGCCCGAAGGCCTGGCGGCGGACTTTCTCCCGCGACTGCTGGGCATCGCCCGCCAGCATGGGGCGCGCTGCATCCTCGACAGCTCGGGGGCCGCGCTGCGCCAGGCGCTGGATATCGGCGGAGTGTTCCTGATCAAGCCGAATATCGAGGAGTTCAGTGCCCTGGCCGGGAAAGACATCGCCGATCCCGAGCAACTGGTCGACAGCGCCCGTGAGCTGATCGCGGCAGGCAAGTGCCAGGCCCTGCTGCTCTCGCTCGGGGCGCAAGGGGCGCTTCTGGTCAGCACCGGCTTGACCGAGCGCATCCCCGCGCCGACCGTGCGCAAACGCAGCACAGTCGGCGCGGGTGACAGCATGCTCGGCGCGGTGACCCTCAAGCTGGCCTCTGGCGCCGATTGGCGTGAGGCCGCCCGTTACGGGGTGGCCGCCGGCAGTGCGGCGATCATGACCGAGGGCAGCGAACTCTGCCGGCGCAGCGACACCGAGCAGTTATTGACCTGGTTGCAGCCGCCCTCTGTTGGCCCCGGGTGACTGTCGATCCACGGCTGGCGGACTACAGACGGCAGAGTGCTATCAGACGAAATGAACTACCCCTCGGCGGCCTATGCAACTAGGGTAAAGAGGTGGGTGGCTAGCTGCTGAGCTTGACCCCCAACCCAGCATGCGCCAGCCGCCCTTGCGGAGGGCATCACCATGAGCGACGCTACACCACGCCTGACGCTGGAGCTGCTGCTGCGCTTCAGCCCCTTCGATTTTCTCAGCCCGCAATACCAGCAGCAGGCGCTGGATAGCTTGCAATATGTGCAGCGCAAGGCCGGCAGCCCCCTGTTCAAACGCGGCGAAAAGTCCCTGGCGTTGTATTACCTGCTGGAAGGCAAGGTGGGGCTTGGCGAGGAAGGCGCGCGCACACCCATGCTGGGCGGCAGCCCAGAAGCCTGCCATGCGCTCAACGAAATGCAGCCCCAGGCGCAGACGGTGGTGGCCTTGAGTGATGTCACCCTGTTTGCCCTGGAGCGTGGCCTGCTCGAACGCCTGTTGAACTGGAGCCAATCCTCCGATTACGGCGTGGTCAGCCTGAATATGGAGGTCGAAGAGCAGCACGGCGACGATTGGCTGGCCAAGTTGCTGCGTTCGCCCTTGTTCGGCCGCCTGCCGCCTTCCCACTTGCATAAGCTGCTGGCGCGCTTCGAGTTTATCGAGGTGGCGGGCGGCGAAGCGGTGGTGCGTTATGGCGAGCCGGGTGAGCATTTCTTCGTGCTCAAACAGGGGCGGGCGGCGGTCACGCTGCCCTCGGCGTACCAGCAGGAACCGCGGCAAATATTGCAGGTCGGCGACTTTTTCGGCGAGGAGGCGCTGGTCAGCGGCGCGGTGCGCTCGGCCACCGTCACCATGCTGGAAGACGGCGTACTGGCTCGCCTGGAGCGCGAGCTGTTCGTCGAGCTGGTGCACCCGACGCTGATTCCGCAGATCAGCAGCGAGCAGCTGCATAAGATGACCCGCCTGGGCCAGCGTCAGTTCCTCTTGTTGGATGTGCGCTTGCCCATGGAGTACCGGCTCGGCCATCAACCGGGCTGCATCAGCCTGCCGGTGGCCAACCTGCGCACCCATGCCGAGAGCCTGGATCGCCACACCCTGTATGCGGTCACCCCGGAAGGCGGCATCCGCAGCGAACTGGCGGTGCACCTGCTCAATCAGTTGGGTTTCGAGGCTTATCTGCTCACCGACCCTCCCAAACAGTCGCCGGTGGCAGCCTAAGTGCGCAGGATTTAGAAGGGTTGCTGCGGCCGTGGGGCCTGATGGGGGAGGCGTCTAGCCATGCTTAGGCGCCTGCCCTATCAGCTTGTCTCGGCGTACCTTGCTTAGCGAGCCCAAGGCCTTGTGGTATGACCACTCGACAAGCTCCTGCAAATAGGCGCTGGGCAGGCTTTGGGCGTCGACCAGGGTGACCCAGTGGAACCTGGCCATATAGCGCGCCGGCTTGATCCCAGGAATATCGGTGAGCTCGAGAAAACGTTCAGGCGTGACTCGTATGCTGAAGCGCCACCTTTCCGGCTCGCTGGTTTTGAAGTAGGCGAAGTTCTTGTCGCCGACCGCATAGACCAGCACATTGCTCGGATGCCCGTGCTCACGCGCACTAGCGCCCGGAAGGCGGCCGCAAAAATCCTTGAGTTGTTGCGTGTTCATGGCTGTCTGCATCTGGGCCTAACCGGCAGAGGGGCGAGTTGTGGCCCGCCCTGAATCAGGGGGTTGTTCGGTGCTCAATCACCCAGGCCAGGCGGCAGGATGTCGAATTGAGGCACGCCTTCAGGAAACACCGCCCAATCCGGCGCCGAAGCGGTATAAATGGCCATTTTCGGGGACAGTTGCTGATCGCCTCTTATCGTAGGGGCTGCGACTGAATAAAAGTCTGCGACTGTGACTTCCACGCATAGGTTGGTGCCGCAGTCGCCACAAAACAGATGATTCATGGCTTGGCCGGAGTCGCCAGGGCGGGTAAAGGATGCGGGGGAGCCTTTGGTAAAGGTCAGCTTATCTTTGGGCACCCATAGCCCGAACCATTTGTCCGAGCCGGTACGCACCTGGCATTCCTTGCAGTAGCAAAACACCGAGTTGATCGGCTCCCCGGCAAAGGAGTAATGGATGGCGCCGCAGCCGCAGCTGCCTTCATAGTTTTTCATCAGCCTATATCCCTATTTTGAATTGACGTCCGAGCTTTAGATTAAGCGCGGACGTGAGTGCGCCCCGAGTGCTGCGAATCTTCGTGAACCCTTGCCTAGGCTTTGTCCGCTGGGACATAAGCCTGCTCAAACTGCGGTAAATCATCAGCGATGGGCCACCAGTTGGCTTTTGAACCGGTGTAGAAATGCGCCACCGGCTTGGCTGTCAGTGCTTCATTGAGCAGGCCGGCCCGGATGCGCAACACCCCCGGCAGGCTGTCTTTAAGGCTGTAAAGGGGTGAGCCGCATCTGCTGCAGAACACACGCTGTTTGCCGGGGGAGGAGGAAAAGCTTGTGAGTAACTCCGCGCCACTCAGCAAATGGAAAGCCGCCGAGGCAACCGGCGTATTGGTGGCGAAAGGTGTGCCCTGAGCTTTGCGGCACTGAGAGCAGTGGCAGACCTGAATGGAGGCAAGTTCAGCCTCGATACGAAACTGCACGCCGCCACATAAACAACTCCCTGTATACATAGCTGCCTCCTGCATTTAAGTGGCTAAGGTGCGACCCGAGGTCCGACCCATGGTTCGACCTGAGGCGGGGCCGCCGGTATAGCGCCGCGTGCTGGACGATAACCTGCGCCGGCGTACAGCGCCATGCCGTTGCGGTTGCGGGCTGCTAGGGATGGTCTGAAGTAGCCCGCTGTTTTTGCACCGCGCATAAAAAAGCCCTGCATCGGCAGGGCTATGGGGCAGCTGATTTAGCGGGCGCGAGTGGTTTAGATCAGCTCGGCCCACATATCGTATTCGTCGGCATCGACGATACGCACCCGTACCTTGTCGCCCGGGTTGATGGCGGTGCTGTTGATAAACACGCTGCCGTCGATTTCCGGGGCGTCGGCGTAGCAACGGGCGACCGCGCCTTGGTCGTCGACTTCGTCGATCAGCACTTCCAGTTCCTGGCCGATCTTCAGCTGCAGGCGCGCGGTGCTGATGGCTTGCTGGTGGGCCATAAAGCGGTCCCAGCGATCCTGCTTCACATCGTCCGGTACGTGGTTATCCAGCAGGTTGGCTGGCGCGCCTTCAACCGGCGAGTACTGGAAGCAGCCGACGCGGTCGAGTTGGGCTTCGGTCAACCAGTCGAGCAGGTACTGGAAGTCTTCCTCGGTCTCGCCGGGGAAGCCGACGATAAAGGTCGAGCGGATGGTCAGCTCGGGGCAGATCGCGCGCCAGTTCTTGATGCGGGCCAGGGTCTTGTCTTCGAAGGCCGGGCGCTTCATGGCTTTCAGCACTTTCGGGCTGGCGTGCTGGAAGGGGATGTCCAGGTACGGCAGCAGCTTGCCGGCGGCCATCAGCGGGATCAGTTCGTCGACGTGTGGGTAGGGGTAGACGTAGTGCAGGCGTACCCAGATGCCCATGCTGGAGAGCGCTTCGCACAGCTCGGTCATGCGCGTCTTCACCGGCTGGCCGTTCCAGAAGTCGGTCTCGTATTTGACGTCGACGCCATAGGCGCTGGTGTCCTGGGAGATCACCAGCAGTTCCTTGACCCCGGCTTTGACCAGGCGCTCGGCTTCGCTGAGCACTTCACCCACCGGGCGGCTGACCAGTTTACCGCGCATCGAGGGGATGATGCAGAAGCTGCAGCTGTGGTTGCAGCCTTCGGAAATCTTCAGGTAGGCGTAGTGGCGCGGGGTAAGTTTGATGCCCTGGGGCGGCACCAGGTCGATCAGCGGGTTGTGTTCGGTACTGGGCGGCACCACTTCGTGCACGGCGTTGAGCACTTGCTCGTACTGCTGCGGGCCGGTCACGGCCAGCACGCTGGGGTGCACATTGCGAATCGCGCTTTCTTCCACGCCCATGCAGCCGGTGACTATCACCTTGCCGTTCTCGGCGAGGGCTTCGCCAATCACTTCCAGGGACTCGGCCTTGGCGCTGTCGATAAAACCACAGGTGTTGACCACTACCACGTCGGCGTCCTGATAGGTGGAGACGACTTCGTAACCTTCCATGCGCAGTTGGGTCAGGATGCGTTCGGAGTCCACCAGGGCTTTGGGGCACCCGAGTGAAACAAATCCGACTTTTGGCGTGGCGGGGGTGGACATGCAGTTAACCTCAGGCGTGTACGGGTGGATGCTGGGCGCTTGCTGCGCCTCTGATCAAAAAGTGCGCAATTCTAGCGGCGGCGCGGCGAATTGACCAGCGCTGAGCGTCGCTTGCAGTGGCTTGTTTGGATAAGCGTGGCGCTGGCTATAGGGGTTGCCGAGCAAGATGCCCGTCAGGGCGGCCGCTTCGCTTTGGGTGAGGACGACTAAAGCCTGGTTGCACAGGGAGTCTGAATGTTGCACAAACAAAAAGGCCACTCGATTGAGTGGCCTTTTTGAGTATCTGGTTGCGGGAGCCGGATTTGAACCGACGACCTTCGGGTTATGAGCCCGACGAGCTACCAGACTGCTCCATCCCGCGTCGTCAATTCTACGCAAATATGGCCTGCTGTCAACCGAATACTGCTTTTTAATCAACTGCTTAAGTAATGGCGGGGGGCAAAGCAAAAAAGGCCACTCGATTGAGTGGCCTTTTC
>NZ_JAUYNP010000198.1 GCF_030696055.1 Pseudomonas sp.
TCTCCCTGGTCGCGCCGGACGAAGAGAAACTGCTCAAGGGCATCGAGCGCATGACCAAGCAGAAGATCGGCGACGGCGACCTGCTGGGTTTCGACGCCAGCAAAGTCGAGGCCGAACGCCCGGAAGTGCGCGAACCGCAGAAACCGCGCCAGCCGCGTGGGGCCAAGCCGGAAGGCGAGCGCCATGGCGGCGGACGCAAGGACAAGGGTAAGGACAGCGGCAAGGAACACAGCCGTGCCGCCAAGCCCCAGGGTGGTCGCAGCCAACAGCCGCGCAGCTCGTCCTCGGCCCGTGCCGCCGCGCCGGCGGTGCCCGCCTTGCCTCCGGATCGCGCGCCGGACGAGTTCCGCGACGATGAAATCGATAATTTCGGCAACCGTGCCGACTATGTCAGCCCGAACCAGAACAAGCAGCAGAACCGTGGCCGTCGGCCCGGTGCGCCTGCAGCCGCCAGCGGCCCGAGCGCCAGCAATGGCGTCGGCCAAGGCGCGCGTCCAGCCGGCAAAGGCCCACGCAGCAACAGCGGCGGTGCAAGTGCCGGTGGTGCTGGTGCTGGCGGCCAAGGTCGGCGCCAGGGCGCCGGCGCGGGCGGTCAAGGTGGCCAGGGCCGTAACGGCTCCGGCCGTGCACGTCCGCCACGCGACACCCGCACCACTTCGCTGAACCGCGATGAGCTGCCACGCCAAGAAGCGGCGGTGAAAAGCCCCCGCGACAAGCAACCGGTGATAGTGCACAAGGGCTCGCGCCTGGACCGCTTCCCCACGCCCGAGCAGCTCGACGAGCTGGCGAGCGCGCGGCCACGGGGCGAGAAGCCGGCCCTGCTGACGCGCAACCGCGAAGAGTCATAGTCAGCTAGCCGTATACAAGAACGCCGCCCATTGGGCGGCGTTCTTGTTTTAGCTGATCGTAGGTTGGGCTGAGCTAAGCGAAGCCCAACAAGGCAAACCGCCTACAGCTGCGCCAGAACCATCGCTGTTGGGCTTCGTCGCTGCGCTCCTCAACCCAACCTACGCAACCCATCCTACTGGCGTACACCTTCAACCGAGATAATCAGTTCGACTTCCTGGGAAGCCGGGCCTAGGTCTTTCTGGATAGCGAAGTCCTTCAGTTTCAGCATGGTGCTGCCGGCGAAACCGGCGCGGTAGCCGCCCCAGGGATCGTCGCCCTGGCCTACGAAGGTGGCGGCTATCACCACCGGCTTGGTCACGCCATTGAGGGTCAGGTTGCCGCTGATATCGGCAGTGCCTGCGCCGGTGGATTTGACCGAGGTAGACTCGAATTGCGCAGTCGGGTGCTGGCCGGCGTTGAGGAAATCATCGCTGCGCAGGTGCTTGTCGCGTTCGGCGTTATTGGTATCCACGCTGGCCGTTTTCAGGCTGACCTTGACCTTGCTGGCCTGCGGATTATTCTCATCGAAGCTAAAGCTGCCGTCGAAGTCCTTGAAGGTGCCGTACAGCCAGCTGTAGCCCAGGTGGCTGATCTTGAAATTGACGAAGGCGTGCTGGCCTTCCTTGTCGATCACGTAATCGGCGGCCAGGGCTTGGCCGGCGCCAAACAGTGCGGCACCCAGGGTCAGGGCAACCAGGGTTTTCTTCAACATGGCGATTCTCCTTGAGGTTGTGCAGTGACGGCGTGGCTTATTCCAGGCCGCCGAAAACTTGCGCAATCAGCGCCCGAATATGCGCAGCAGGGTGCGATCGTGATCGATCAGGTGATGCTTCACTGCGGCCAGCCCGTGGATAAGGGAAAAGATCAGCAGGACCCAGGCCAAATACTGATGCACCAGCCCCATCAGATCCTCCTGATCGGGGATGCCGGTGATGCTCGCCGGCACTTCGAACAGGCCGAAGACCTGGATACCGCGCCCCTCGGCGGTGGGAATCAGGTAGCCGGTAAACAGCAGCGCGAACAGCCCCAGGTACAGGAAGCCATGGCCGAGCTGGCTGCCCAGGCGAGTCAGCCGGCCATGGTTGGGCAAGTTGCCCGGCGGCGGGCTGAGCCAGCGCCAGAGCAGACGGCCGAGCATCAATGCAAACAGCAGGATGCCGATTCCCTTGTGCAGATCCGGCGCGGTTTTATACCAGCTGCTGTAGTAATCCAACCCGACCATCCAGTAGCCCAGGCCGAACAAGCCGAACACCAGCACCGCCACCAGCCAATGCATCAGGATGCTGACCAGACCGTAGCGGGAGGATGAGTTACGCCATTGCATTAAGAGCTTTCCGTGGGAGGGGATCTGGAATAAATCAGCGGGCAAGACTAGCAACAAAGCAATCGATTAAAAGCGGAATTTTTCGCTTTGAAATATCGGGAAATACGATGCTGAACCATGGTTTTTTCCGCAAGCCTACTAGCCCAGCTATGTCCGTTTAAGTTCAGCGGCAGCGCTACCAGCGGCCCGGCAGAGGCAACCGGCGGCTATTCGCGACAATCAAGCCGGCCTTGGCGTGCCGTCCATCTGTCGCGGCGCTTCTGATAGGCTTGGCGCAGATGATTGAGAGAGCCGAGCGATGAGCCTGAACGACCACTGGATGCAACGCGACCTGAACGTGCTGTGGCACCCCTGCACCCAGATGAAAGACCATGAGCAGCTGCCCCTGGTGCCGATCAAGCGCGGTGACGGGGTATGGCTGGAAGACTTCGACGGCAAACGCTATCTGGACGCGGTCAGTTCCTGGTGGGTCAACGTGTTCGGCCACGCCAACCCGCGGATCAATCAGCGCCTCAAGGACCAGGTCGATCAGCTGGAGCACGTGATACTCGCCGGCTTTAGCCATCAACCTGTGATCGAGCTGTCCGAGCGCCTGGTCAAGCTGACCCCGGCCGGGCTGGATCGGGTGTTCTACGCCGACAACGGCTCATCCTGCATCGAAGTCGCGCTGAAGATGAGCTTCCACTACTGGCTCAACGTCGGCAGGCCTGCGAAAAAGCGCTTTATCACCCTGAGCAACAGCTATCACGGCGAGACCATAGCCGCCATGTCGGTCGGCGACGTCGCGCTGTTCACCGACACCTACAAGGCGCTGCTGCTCGACACCATCAAGGTGCCCAGCCCGGACTGCTATTTCCGCCCCGAGGGGGTGAGCTGGGAAGCACATTCGCGCCTGATGTTCGGCCATATGGAACAGGCCCTGGCCGAGCATGGCCATGAGGTCGCCGCGGTGATAGTCGAGCCGCTGATCCAGGGCGCCGGCGGCATGCGTATGTACCACCCGATCTACCTCAAGCTCTTGCGAGAGGCCTGCGACCGCTATGGCGTACACCTGATCCACGACGAAATCGCCGTCGGCTTCGGCCGCACCGGCAGCATGTTCGCCTGTGAACAGGTCGGCATCCGTCCGGATTTTCTCTGCCTGTCCAAGGCGCTGACCGGTGGTTACCTGCCGCTGGCCGCCTGCCTGACCACCAACGAGGTGTATCAAGCCTTCTATGCCGAGTACGACACGCTGCGCGCCTTCCTCCATTCGCACAGCTACACCGGCAACCCGCTGGCCTGCGCCGCCGCCTTGGCGACCCTGGATATCTTCGAGCAGGACAATGTAATCGAGGCCAACAAGGTTCTGGCCAGCCATATGGCCAGCGCCACCGCGCACCTGGTCGATCATCCGCATGTCGCCGAGGTGCGCCAGACCGGCATGGCCCTGGCCATCGAAATGGTCCAGGACAAGGCCAGCAAGACCGCCTACCCCTGGCAGGAACGCCGCGGCCTCAAGGTGTTCCAACACGCCCTCGAGCGCGGCGCCCTGCTGCGGCCGCTGGGCAGCGTGGTGTATTTCCTGCCGCCCTATGTGATCACCGAGGCGCAGATCGACTTTCTCGCCGAGGTGGCCAGCGAAGGCATCGATATCGCCACCCGTACCTCAGTCAGCGTGGCCCAGGGCAATCCCAACTATCCCGGTTTTCGCGATCCGGGCTAAGCAGTGGCGTCTGCACTGTAAGCGGCACGGCCGAGGCGTTAAGCTTGCCGCCTTAACCTTGCCGCTTGCAGTTATCTCCCATGCGCCTATCCCGTTTCTTTATCGACGCCCCACTGTCCCTCGGCCAGCACGAGCTGCCGGAAGCCCAGGCCCACTATATCGGCCGCGTGTTGCGGCATGCCGTGGGGGACGCTGTGCAACTGTTCGACGGCAGCGGCCAGGAATTCCTCGGCGAACTGATCGAGGCGGGTAAGAAGAACGTGCGCGTTGAACTGCGCGAAACCTTCGCTGGCCAGGCCGAATCGCCTCTGCATATTCATCTTGGTCAGGGCCTGTCGCGCGGCGAGCGCATGGATTGGGCGATCCAGAAAGCCACCGAGCTGGGGGTGACAGAGATCAGCCCCATCGTCAGCGAACGCTGCGAAGTGCGCCTGAAGGACGAACGCGCCGACAAGCGCATGGCCCACTGGCGGCAGATCGCCATCAGCGCCTGCGAACAGTGCGGCCGCTCGGTGATCCCCAGCATTCACCCGCCCATCAGCCTGAGCGACTGGCTGGAGCAGGTTCACGCCGACTTGAAACTGGTGCTGCATCCGGTCGCCGAACCCTGGGCCAGCCACCCGCAGCCGCAGTCCCTGGCCTTTCTGATCGGCCCGGAGGGTGGTTTGACCGACGGCGAAGTGGCCCAGGCGCAGAGCCAAGGCTTCCACGCCGCCCGTCTGGGCCCGCGGGTGCTGCGCACCGAGACCGCGCCAGTGGTGGCGCTTAGCGTGGCGCAACAACTCTGGGGCGATTTGTAGGCCGGGTCACCGTTGCAAACATAGCGCTGACGGGCAGCCATAAAAAAGGCTATGTCCCAAGACTGTGTTGCAAGGACTAAGCTTTATGGCAGGCATCCGCTCGTGAGGTCTGCCCATCATGGATACTCAAGCCTTTCACCACTGGCTGGCTCATGTGAGCCAACTCAGCGCC
>NZ_JAUYNP010000301.1 GCF_030696055.1 Pseudomonas sp.
GTAAGCGCTCCATAAACCCCACCTACAAAACTAAGATTCGGCCATAGAAGCTGCGCTCCCGATTACTCACTGGAGCCAACTGCCATGATGCGTCCCGACGCCAAAGTCGAAAAAGTCTACCTGTACCCCAAGCCCGTGGACTTCCGGAAATCCATCGACGGCCTGGCTGCCCTGGTCGAGTTGGATATCAAGGTGGCGGTGTTCGACCCGGTCTTGTTTGTGTTCCTCAACAAGCCACGCAACCGGGTGAAGATCTTGTACTGGGAGCGCAATGGCTTCTGTTTGTGGCTCAAGCGTCTCGATGCCGAGCGGTTCAAAGCCTCGCCAGATGATCAGGACGAAGCGATCGTGCTGACGGTTCAGGAACTGAACTGGTTACTCGACGGTTTTGACCTGTGGCGCAACCGTCCGCATCAGGTGTTGACGCCGCGTTTCGTCACCTGAGCCGGTATAATCCACGGCATGATTTCCATGCCCGAAACCCTTCCCGATGACCCGGTTTTGCTGAAACAGCTCCTGCTGTCGCTGCATGAGCAGATGTCTTCGAAGGACAAGGAGATGCTGGCCAAGGACGGGCAGATCGAGCGCCTGCGCGAACAAAATGCGTTATTGATTCAGCGGTTATTCGGTCGTAAGTCCGAGCAGAGCGCCGACCCGGACTCGCCGCAGCTGGCCATGTTCAATGAGGCCGAAAGCTTGGCTGAGCCGGCACCTGAAGCGGCCGACGATGAGGTCGTGGAAGAAGTCGTCGCGCCGACCAAACACCGCGGCAAGCGCAAGCCGTTGCCAGCCGAGCTGCCTCGCATCGAGGTCGTTCACGAGCTGCCCGAGCACGAACTGACCTGTGCCTGCGGTTGCCGCAAACAGGTGATCGGCGAAGAGACCAGCGAACAGCTGGAGATCGTGCCGATGCAGATCCGTGTGATCCGCCACATCCGCAAGACCTACGCCTGCAAGGGCTGCGAAGCCGCTCCGGTCACGGCTGACAAGCCCGCACAGCTGATCGAGAAAAGCCTGGCCAGTCCCAGCGTGCTGGCCATGCTGCTGACCACCAAATATGTCGACGGCCTGCCGCTGCACCGTTTCGAAAAGGTGCTGTCTCGTCACGGCATCGACCTCTCCCGGCAGACCCTGGCGCGCTGGGTGATTCAGTGTGGCGCGCAGTTGCAGCCGCTGCTCAACCTGCTGCGCGACAAGCTACTGGACAGCCCAGTGATCCACTGCGACGAAACCCGTGTGCAGGTGCTGAAAGAACCGGAACGCGACCCGAGCAGCCAATCTTGGATGTGGGTGCAGACCGGCGGCCCGCCAGACAAACCGGTGATCCTGTTCGACTACTCCACCAGCCGAGCGCAGGAGGTACCGTTGCGCCTGCTCGCAGGCTATCGCGGCTATTTGATGACCGACGACTACGCCGGCTACAACGCCGTGGCCGCACAGTCGAGTGTTGAGCGTTTGGCCTGCTGGGCGCATGCGCGGCGCAAGTTCGTCGAAGCGCAAAAGGTGCAACCCAAGGGCAAGACCGGACGTGCCGACGTGGCCTTGGGGTTGATCAACAAGCTTTATGGCATCGAGCGCGAGCTCAAAGATGCTGACGATGCGCAGCGCTTTGACGGCCGTCAGCAGCGCAGCCAAGCGATCCTGGCCCAACTGAAAAGCTGGCTGGAAAAAACCCAGCCCCAAGTCACTGCGCAGAATGCCCTGGGCAAAGCAGTGCACTACCTGGCCAGTAACTGGAGTCGTCTGGTGCGCTACGTCGAAGCCGGCCACCTGCCTATCGACAATAACGCCGCCGAGCGCGCCATCCGGCCCTTCGTCATCGGCCGTAAGAACTGGCTGTTCAGCGACACACCCAAGGGCGCGACCGCCAGCGCCCAGCTTTACAGCCTGGTGGAAACCGCCAAGGCCAACGGGCAAGAACCTTACGCCTGGCTGCGCCATGTGCTCGAGCGTTTGCCCGCAGTGAACAGCGTCGAAGACTACGAAGCGCTGCTGCCGTGGAACTGCGCGCCAGCCATACCATCCTGATG
>NZ_JAUYNP010000303.1 GCF_030696055.1 Pseudomonas sp.
TGATTGGAGCGCCCCGGCGCCGCGACCTTGAAGCCATCGCCGGCCTTGTACGACAGACCGGTGGCGTCGATATCGTGGCCCTTGGCGCAGCGCACCCAGCCCTTCTCGGAAAGCACGACTGTGACCGGTTCGGTCGGCAGCAGCTCGGTTTCCGACAGGGCCTTGGCCTCGGCACGGGCGACTATCGGCGAGCGGCGAGCATCGCCGTAGGTTTCCGCATCCTTGATGATTTCGTCGCGCACCAGCTTCTTCAGCTTGGCCTCGCTGCCGAGCAGGGCCAGCAGCTTGGCGCGCTCCTTGGCCAGCTCTTCCTGCTCGCCGCGGATCTGCATCTCTTCCAGGCGCGCCAACTGGCGCAGGCGAGTCTCGAGGATGTACTCGGCCTGAATATCCGTAAGCCCGAAACGCTCCATCAGCACCGGCTTGGGCTGGTCCTCGGTGCGGATGATATGTATCACTTCGTCCAGGTTGAGGAAGGCGATCAGGCGGCCTTCCAGCAGGTGCAGGCGATGCTCGACCTTGTCCAGGCGGAACTGCAAACGGCGGCGCACGGTATTGACCCGGTACTCCAGCCATTCGCGCAGCAACTGGCGCAGGTTCTTCACCGACGGTTTGCCATCCAGGCCGATGACGTTGGTGTTGACCCGGTAGCTCGACTCCAGCTCGGTGGTAGCGAACAGGTGCTGCATCAGCTCATCGGCATCCACCCGGTTGGAGCGCGGGATGATCACGATGCGGCACGGATGCTCATGATCCGACTCGTCGCGCAGGTCGGCGACCATCGGCAACTTCTTCGCCTGCATCTGCGCGGCGATCTGCTCCAGCACCTTGGAGCCGGAAACCTGATGGGGCAGCGCGGTGACCACTATGTCGCCGTCCTCGATGCGGTACACGGCGCGCATGCGCACCGAGCCACGGCCGGTTTCGTAGATTTTCAGCAGGTCCGCGCGCGGGGTGATGATCTCCGCCTCGGTCGGGTAATCCGGGCCCAGCACATGCTCGCACAGCTGTTCGACCGTGGCGTCCGGCTGATCGAGCAGGCGGATACAGGCCGCCGCCACTTCGCGCAGGTTATGCGGTGGCACGTCGGTGGCCATGCCGACCGCAATCCCGGTGGTGCCATTTAGCAGCAGATTGGGCAGGCGCGCCGGCAGGGTCGCCGGCTCGTTCATGGTGCCGTCGAAGTTTGGCACCCAATTCACCGTGCCCTGCCCAAGCTCGGTCAGCAGCACCTCGGAGTAGCGCGACAGGCGCGCCTCGGTGTAACGCATGGCGGCGAAGGACTTCGGATCGTCCGGCGCACCCCAGTTGCCCTGACCATCGACCAAGGTGTAGCGGTAGCTGAACGGCTGGGCCATCAGCACCATGGCTTCGTAGCAGGCGCTGTCGCCATGGGGGTGGAACTTACCCAGCACGTCGCCGACGGTACGCGCCGACTTCTTGTGCTTGGAGTCGGCGTCCAGCCCCAGCTCGCTCATGGCGTAGATGATGCGCCGCTGCACCGGCTTGAGGCCGTCGCCGATATGCGGCAGGGCGCGATCCATGATCACGTACATGGAGTAGTTGAGGTAAGCCTGCTCGGTAAAGTCGGCAAGGGAACGGCGTTCAACACCGTCCAGGCTCAAATCGAGGGGTTCGCTCATGCGTGCCTCATTGCAAGGTTGATTGGCGCAGCGTCAAGGTGCCGTCGCGCTGGGTAAATTCGAGTTGTTTCAGGGCACTCATGCCCAGCAGGATCTCATCGCCTTGCATGCCCGGGGTAATCAGGGCGGCGACGTCATGCAACTGGATCTCGCCCAATTGCAGGCTACTCAGGCGCGTGCGGTAGCCGGTGACCGTGCCGTTGGCGGTGCGCACCTGCACCGGCGCGCCACGCGCCAGGCCCAGGCGCTCGGCCTGGGCGGCCGGTACGGCGACCGCGCTGGCGCCGGTATCGAGCATCAGGGTCACGCTCAGGTGATTGATTTGGCCGTCCAACAGATAATGCCCACCCCGGCTGCTCAGCAGTTGCACTTCGATATAGCCGTCGCCGCGCACCGACTGCGGCGCCTGGTTGGGGTTATGGCGGCGCTCCTCCCACCTGCCGAAGAAATGCGTGGCCAGCAGCAGAGCGGCGCCCCAGGCCAGCACCAGCATGACCCGGCCGGCGCGCTTGCCCGGGCTTTGCTCGCTCACTGGGTGCTTCCCCAGCCGCCCTTGGGCGCGGCGAAGCGCCAGACGATCGGCCTCCGCTCGCCATCGGCACGGCTGAAGTGGCCATTGTCCACACCTATCCAGGCCCCGGCGGCGTCGATCCACAACGCCTCGGCCAAACCATAGGGCGCTGGATAACGGCGCGCCTCGGTCAGCGCCGCGGCGGCGAACGACCAGCAGCGCTCGACCGCGGCCGTGTTCGGGTTGCGCCGACAGATGCGGTGCGCCTGGCGCTCGAGGGTGAACAGCTTGTCGTCATGCAAGGCCAGCCCGGAAAAGTCCCGCGGCTGTTCTTCGCCGGCCAACTGCGCCGGCCCCGGCTCGTTGCCCGCCTCGCTGAGCAGCACGCAGCCGCCAGTGCAGAGCCAGCTCGAACGCTGTTTGTGCACCACCAGCAGGCCGCGGCGCCGACGTTCGGCGGCCAGATACAGGCGCTCACCGGCCGGGTCAACTGCCAGGCCTTCGAACAACGCGTTGAAATTGAGCAGCATGCCGCTGGCGCGCGCCTGGCGCACCAGGCCCGGTGGCAGGCTCAACCAGTTGGGCGCGCCGCTCGGCGGCACTTGCAACACCGCCGCCTTAGCCTCGCTGACCAGGTAGCGATTGCCCCTGGCATCGCAGCTCAGCCCTTCGAAATCCAGCTCGCCACCGCGCACCAGTCCGGCGACCCAGCCGCGCATGCGCAAGCCCCAGGGTAAATGCACGGCCGGGGGAGACGGGGCGAGAAAAGGCTCGGCAGTGGCTTGCCACCGCGACTCGCGATTATCCAGGCGATAGAGCTGGGCATCGTCACGATCGGACACCGCCCACAGCGCATCGCCGCACCAGGCCAGCCCGGACAGATTGCCGCCGAGCATGCCGTCGACCGCCTGCTCGCTGAGCAGCTGCAGCTCTTCCGGCGCCGGCGTGGCGGCCAGCACCGACGAGCCGAGCAGCAGCAAGGCGGCCAGCAGCCGCTGCATCAGAGCAGGACCTCGGCCAGGTTGCCCTTGGACTCCAACCAGGATTTACGATCGCCGGCGCGTTTCTTCGCCAGCAGCATATCCATGATTTCCTGGGTGCCCGGAAAGTCGTCCAGGGTCAGCTGCACCAGCCGCCGGGTGTTGGGGTCCATGGTGGTTTCGCGCAGCTGCGGCGGGTTCATCTCACCCAGGCCTTTGAAGCGGGTGACCTGGGGTTTGCCGCGGCGCTTCTCGGCCACCAGCCGGTCGAGGATGCCGTCACGCTCGGCGTCGTCCAGGGCATAGAAAATCTCCTTGCCCAGGTCGATGCGGTACAGCGGCGGCATGGCCACATACACATGCCCGGCATCCACCAGCGGACGGAAATGCCGCACGAACAGGGCGCACAGCAGCGTGGCGATATGCAGACCGTCAGAGTCGGCGTCGGCGAGGATGCAGATCTTGCCGTAGCGCAACTGGGTCAGATCATTGGAGCCGGGGTCGATGCCGATGGCCACGGCGATATCGTGCACTTCCTGGCTGGCCAGCACCTCGCCTACATCCACTTCCCAGGTATTCAGGATCTTCCCGCGCAGCGGCATGATGGCCTGGAACTCCTTGTCCCGCGCCTGCTTGGCCGAACCGCCGGCGGAATCCCCTTCCACCAGGAACAGCTCGGAACGCATCGGGTCCTGGCCCGCGCAATCCGCCAGTTTGCCGGGCAGCGCCGGGCCCTGGGTGATGCGCTTGCGCTCGACCTTCTTGCCGGCCTTGAGGCGGCGGTTGGCGTTGCTGATCGCCAGTTCGGCGAGCTGCTGACCGAGTTCCGGGTGGGCGTTAAGCCACAGGCTAAAGGCGTCCTTGACCACACCGGAGACGAAGGCCGCGGCCTCGCGGGAAGACAGGCGTTCCTTGGTCTGCCCGGAGAACTGCGCGTCCTGCATCTTCATCGACAGGACGAAGGCGATGCGTTCCCAGATATCTTCCGGGGCCAGCTTGACCCCGCGCGGCAGCAGGCTGCGGAACTCGCAGAACTCGCGCATGGCGTCCAGCAGGCCCTGGCGCAGACCATTCACATGGGTGCCGCCCAAGGCGGTGGGGATCAGGTTGACGTAGCTTTCCTGCACCGTTTCGCCGCCTTCCGGCAGCCACAGTAATGCCCAATCTACAGCTTCCTTGTTGCCGGCCAGGCTGCCGCAGAATGGTTCATTTGGTAGCCGTTCAAACTCGCTGACCGCATCCACCAGGTAGGAGCGCAGGCCGTCTTCGTACAGCCACTCGACGCGCTCGCCGCTGGCCTTGTCCTCGAAGCTGACGGCGAGCCCTGGACAGAGCACCGCCTTGGCCTTGAGCACATGCTTAAGGCGGCTGACAGAAAATTTATGCGAGTCGAAATACTTGCCATCCGGCCAGAAATGCACGCTGGTGCCGGTATTGCGCTTGCCTACCGTACCGACCACAGCCAGATCACTGGCCTTGTAGCCATCGGCGAAGCTCATCTGGTACTCGCTGCCATCGCGCTTGACCCTGACTATGACGCTGGTCGACAGCGCGTTGACCACCGAGATGCCGACGCCATGCAAACCGCCGGAGAACTGGTAGTTCTTGTTGGAGAACTTGCCGCCGGCATGCAGCTTGGTGAGGATCAGCTCGACCCCAGGCACGCCTTCTTCAGGATGGATATCCACCGGCATGCCCCGACCGTCGTCGAGCACCTCCAGGGAGTTGTCCTCGTGCAGTATCACCTGGATCGACTTGGCGTGACCGGCCAGGGCTTCGTCGACGCTGTTGTCTATGACTTCCTGGGCCAGGTGATTGGGACGGCTGGTGTCGGTGTACATGCCCGGGCGCTTGCGCACCGGGTCGAGGCCGGAAAGGACTTCGATGGCGTCTGCGTTGTAACTGGCCATGGGGTCTCTTGTCGTCAATTGAATAGGGAAAAGTCGATACCCTGCCACAGCGGGCGAGGAATACCGGCGAAAGCGAAGAGCATCGGCAGGCGCTCGGCAAAGCCCTGGAAACCATGGTCGCCACCGGCCTGGATGCGCAGGGCGCAAGCCCGGTAATAGACCTCGGCCTGGCGGTAATCGAGGGTTTCGTCGGCGGTCTGCAGCCATACCTGATAACGCGCCGGGTCCTGCAGGAGCGGCACGTCCAGCTCGGCCAGGGCGCTCACGTGGTCCGTGGTCAGCTCCCAGGTCTCGCCGCTGTAATAGTTCTTTTGCGGGCCCAGGTAGCCATCGAAGCGCAGATGCGGCCGTACTGCCGGGTTGATCAGCAGCGCCCGCAGGCCATGGCGTTCGGCCAAGTGGGTGGCATAGTAGCCGCCCAGTGAGCTACCGACCAGCACGGGGCGACCCCGTTCGCCGATCAGCGCTTCCAGCTGGGCAATGGCCTGACGCGGATGGTGGTGCAGAGCCGGCACGCGCAGCTGCTCAGCCAGGCCCAGGTGGTCCATGGCGCGCAGCAGTTGGCTGGCCTTGAGGGACGCCGGCGAGCTGTTCAAACCGTGGATATAGAGGATGGATGCAGTCATAGGGCGGGAGGCTACTAGTCCAAAGGCTCAAGCTGCAAGCCTCAAATCTGCGGACTGACCGCCGCTAGTACCCCTTGACGCTGTAATCGACTTCAAACTTGATTCCGGTCACCCGCGACACCCCGGTGTCCAGGCGACCATCGTCGAACAGGCGCAGCCAGCGGTAGCCAGGCGCACTGGTATCGGCCTGGAATTCCTCGCTGCCGGGGGCGAATTGCACGCAGGTGGAAGGCGACGCCAGCAAGCGGATGCCGTTGCGTTGCTGGTCGAACTCCTGATGGATATGCCCCCAGAGCACTGCGCGTACCTGGCTGAAGCGCTCCAGCACGGCGAACAAGGCGTCCGGGTTACGCAAGCCGATCGGCTCCATCCAGCGGCAACCGATGGACACCGGATGGTGATGCAGGCAGACCAGATGATGCCGCTCCGGCGCTTCGCTCAGCGCACGCTCCAGCAGTGCCAATTGCTGATCACTGAGATAACCCGGCACCGCTTCGGGAATAGAAGAGTCGAGCAGGGTGATGCGCCAATTGCCCAGGTCGATCACCGGATCGAGCAAATCGCTGCCGACGCAGGCCGCCTGCATCGAGGGGATCTCGTCATGGTTGCCGGGAAACCAGCGCGCCGGTGCGGGAATCACCGAGGTCATCTGCAGGAAACGCTGGTAGGAGGCCAGGCTGCCATCCTGCGACAGGTCGCCGCTGGCGAGCATCAGGTCGATCTGCGGCTGCTCCTGCAGCACCCGCTCGATCACCCGCTGCAGGCTGTCCTGGGTCTCCATGCCCAGCAATCTACCGGCCGCTTCGGCAAATAGATGGCTGTCAGAGAGCTGCACCAGCAGCACCGAGGAATCAACAGGGGTAGGCGTAACGGTTGGTGCACTCGGCAAGACCGTCTCCTTGAGCGGAATGCATGAATTATGCTGGCTAGCCCCATCGGCGGTAAACCCGCGAATTGGGAATAGATCACAGAACTTCAGCTGTAAATCCAGCACCCGTCTTAAGGCTAGTCCGTTCAAGGCTTCCGCGCACGCTCTGCGCCAGCGCGGTCAATTTACTACTAGCGCACCGGCTCCAGCTCATGACCACAGGCCAGGCAATGGCTCAGCCATTCGCCGAGAAACAGGTTGAGCTGGGTCTTCTCGTCCGGCTGGTGCATGGCCGCATTGGGATAAGGGTAGATGCCGCGAAAGCGCCGGGCACTTTGCGCGCCCACGACTTCAGCCATGCGCGCATCGTGGTAGACCCGCACTTCCAGCTGCGGCACCGGCAGCCAGGGCAGGCTGTGTTCCTGACGCACCTTGATGGTCGAGGTATAGGGGCAGCTTTCCACTACGTCCAAGGCCAGCACGCCGAGCAGATGTTCGCCCTGACTCAGGGCCACGCGGCGCGGCTGCCGATGCGGATCTGGCTGCTCGCGCATGGCCGGCAGCAGTTGCATCAGGCGCGCATAGTTGAGCTCGCAAGCCGCTTGCAACTCGACCAGGTCGACTCGATAGCGCTCGCGCAGCAGGTTCACGACCATAACCCCCGGACTTCGGCGCGGTTCAGCGCCAGCCACTGCAAGGCGATGATGCTCGCCGCGTTGTCGATGCGCCCGTCCTTGACCGCATCCAGGGCATCCTCCAGAGGCCAGACGTGCACCCGAATATCCTCGCCCTCCTCGGGCAGACCATGCACACCGCCGGCGCCCTGACTGTCGCAACGACCGACAAACAGATGCACGCGCTCATCGGAGCCGCCCGGCGAGGGGTAGTACTGGCTAATGGGCCAAAGCGAGGTCAGCGGCAGATCGGCCTCTTCCAGCGCCTCGCGCAGCGCCACTTGCTCAGGCTGCTCGCCGGGCTCGATCAGCCCGGCGACCAACTCCAGCAGCCAGGGATTGGCGCTCTTGTCCAAGGCGCCCACGCGGAATTGCTCGATCAACACCACGCAATCGCGCTGCGGATCGTAGGGCAGCACGCACACCGCATCGTGGCGCACGAACAATTCACGACTGAGCGCAGGCCCCATGCCGCCGGCGAACTGGCGATGGCGCAAACGCAGACGATCGAGCTGGTAGAAGCCGCTAAAGCAGGCCTCTCGCTCGATGACCTCGACATCCTCTCGTTGCATAGCATCCCCCTTAGAACCTATTAAAAGTCTCGCGAGCTAGAGCCAGGCAAGGCGGAATCGGTCGAGGACGCGGAGTTTACGAGCTGTAAATGAGCCGTCCGAGCCCGATTTCAACACAGCATGGCCGACGCGCAGCAGACTTTGAACAGGTTCTTAAAACGAACGGGCCCGAAGGCCCGTCCTGGTTACACTCATACTGCTACGCAAAATCGCCTAGCAGAAGCCCCATCACACCTTGTGGTAGAGCTGCGCACCCTGCGCCTTGAACTCTTCAGCCTTGGCTTGCATGCCCTCCTCGACTTCCAGGTCGAGGGCGGCGATGCGTTGCTCTTCAGCATAGACCCGAACTTCCTGGGTGATCTTCATCGAGCAGAACTTCGGCCCGCACATGGAGCAGAAATGCGCCACCTTGGCCGAGTCCTTGGGCAGGGTCTCGTCGTGGTAGCTACGCGCGGTATCCGGGTCCAGGCCGAGGTTGAACTGGTCTTCCCAGCGGAACTCGAAACGCGCCTTGCTCAATGCGTTATCACGAATTTGCGCGCCCGGATGACCTTTGGCAAGGTCGGCGGCGTGGGCGGCGATCTTGTAGGTGATGATGCCGGTCTTGACGTCATCCTTGTTCGGCAGGCCGAGGTGTTCCTTGGGCGTCACGTAGCAGAGCATGGCGCAACCGAACCAGCCGATCATCGCCGCGCCTATGCCGGAGGTGATGTGGTCGTAGCCCGGGGCGATGTCGGTGGTCAGCGGGCCGAGGGTGTAGAACGGCGCCTCGTCACAGCATTCCAGCTGCTTGTCCATGTTCTCCTTGATCAGCTGCATCGGCACGTGGCCGGGGCCTTCGATCATGGTTTGTACGTCGTGCTTCCAGGCGATCTTGGTCAGCTCGCCGAGGGTTTCCAGCTCGCCGAACTGCGCTTCGTCGTTGGCGTCGGCAATCGAACCCGGACGCAGGCCATCGCCCAGCGAGAAGCTGACGTCGTAGGCCTTCATGATCTCGCAGATCTCCTCGAAATGGGTATAAAGGAAGTTCTCCTGATGGTGGGCGAGACACCACTTGGCCAGGATCGACCCGCCCCGGGAAACGATTCCGGTGATCCTTTTCGCCGTCAG
>NZ_JAUYNP010000305.1 GCF_030696055.1 Pseudomonas sp.
GGGCTATGACGAGCTGTATGTGCAAACCCAGAACGTTATCGCCAAGGCCCGTCAGCTGCCGGAACTGGACCCGATGTCGGTGTTCACCAGCTACCAGGTCAATGTGCCGCAGATCGATGCCGCCATCGACCGCGAAAAGGCCAAGACCCACGGCGTGGCGATCAGCGACATCTTCGACACCCTGCAGATCTACCTGGGTTCGCTGTACGCCAACGATTTCAACCGTTTTGGCCGTACCTATCAGGTCAACGTGCAGGCCGAGCAGCAGTTCCGCCTGGAGCCGGAGCAGATCGGCCAGCTCAAGGTGCGCAATAACCGTGGCGAAATGGTGCCACTGTCGGCCTTCCTCAAGGTCAGCCCGAGTGCCGGCCCGGATCGGGTGATGCACTACAACGGCTTCCTCACCGCCGAGATCAACGGCGCAGCGGCGCCCGGCTACAGCTCCGGCCAGGCCGAGGCGGCGATGGCCAAGCTGCTCAAGGACGAATTGCCCAACGGCATGAGCTTCGAGTGGACCGACCTGACCTACCAGCAGATTTTGGCCGGTAACAGCGCGATCTTCGTCTTCCCGCTCTGCGTGCTGCTGGCCTTCCTGGTGTTGGCCGCTCAGTACGAAAGCTGGAGCCTGCCGCTGGCGGTGATCCTGATAGTGCCGATGACGCTGCTGTCGGCCATCACCGGGGTAATCCTGGCCGGTGGCGACAACAACATCTTTACCCAGATCGGCTTGATCGTACTGGTTGGCCTGGCGTGCAAGAACGCCATCCTGATCGTCGAGTTCGCCAAGGAGAAACAGGAGCACGGCATGGACCGCCTCGCCGCCGTGCTGGAAGCCTGCCGCTTGCGTCTGCGGCCGATTCTGATGACCAGCTTCGCCTTTATCATGGGCGTAGTGCCGCTGGTACTGTCCTCCGGCGCCGGTGCCGAGATGCGCCATGCCATGGGCGTGGCGGTGTTCAGCGGCATGCTCGGGGTGACCTTCTTCGGTCTGCTGCTGACCCCGGTGTTCTATGTGCTAATCCGCGGGCTCGTTGAGAAGCATGAAACCAAAAAAGCCGCCCGCGCGCTGGAGGTGCAGGCATGAAAGCATTCGCCGCCAACGCCTTAAAGATCAGCCTGCTCGCCATGGCTGTCAGCGCCTGCGCCGTCGGCCCAGATTACCAGGCACCACAGACCGCACCCGCCAAGCTAAGCAGTGCCGAACGCGGCAACTACGACCGCTCGCGCTTCGAGGCCGTCTGGTGGCAGCAGTTCGATGACCCGACCCTGAACCAGCTGGTGCAGCAGTCGCTTAAGGACAACCGTGAGCTGCGCGTGGCCTACGCCCGCCTGCGCGCCGCCCGTGCCATCCGTGACGATGTGGCCAACGATCAGTTGCCGACCATCACCAGCCGCGCCAGTGGCGAATTCGGCAAGGCCCAGCAACCGGGCATCAGCGAGCAGCGGGTGAAAACCGAGCGCTATGACTTGGGCCTGGATATGGCCTGGGAGCTGGACCTGTTCGGCCGCATCCAGCGTCAGCTGGAAGCCAGCGACGCGCAGATCGAAGTGGCCGAGGCCGATTACCGGCAGTTGCAGGTCAGCTTGATCGCCGAGCTGGTGGACGCCTACGGCAGCCTGCGCGGCGCCCAGTTGCGCGAACGCATCGCCCGCGCCAACCTGGGCAATCAGCAGAAATCCCGGGGCATCACCGAGCAACTGCGTGCAGAGGGCGTCGGCAGCGAGCTGGATGTGCTGCGCAGTGACGCGCGCCTGGCCGCTACCGAAGCCAGCCTGCCGCAACTGCAGGCGCAGCAACAACGGGCGAAAAACCGCATCGCCACCCTGCTTGGCTTGCGCCCGGAGCAACTGAGTTCGGATCTTTCCGCCAAGGCCTTGCCGGCCATCGCCAAGGCTCTGCCGATTGGCGATCCGGCCGAGCTGCTGCGGCGGCGGCCGGACGTACAGGCCGCCGAACGCGCGCTTGCGGCGGCGACCGCCAATATTGGCGTGGCCACCGCCGATCTGTTCCCGCGGGTTAGCCTGTCCGGTTTTCTCGGCTTTACCGCCGGACGGGGTTCAGCGCTGGGTTCCTCAGCGGCCCGCGCCTGGGGCATAGCTCCGAGGATCAGCTGGGCGGCGTTCGATCTGGGCAGCGTGCGTGCCCGCTTACGCGGTGCCGAAGCAGATGCCGAAGGCGCCCTGGCCAACTATGAACAGCAGGTATTGCTGGCTCTGGAAGAGTCGGAAAACGCCTTTAGCGACTACGCCAAGCAGCAACAACGCCTGCTCGCCCTACTACGCCAATCCGAAGCCAGCCGCGCCGCGGCCGAACAAGCTGCAGTGCGCTATCGTGAGGGTGAAGTGGACTTTCTCGTGCTGCTCGACGCCGAGCGCGAACGCCTGGCCGCCGAAGACGCCCAGGCCCAAGCGGAAGTCGAGCTGTACCGCGGCATAGTCGCCATCTACAAGGCCCTCGGTGGCGGTTGGCAGCCTAGCGCCTAACCCTGTTCTCTCCCCCCGGTTGGCTTGCCAACCTCTTCGCGCCCCACGGTATCCGCTCCTTGCCGTGGGGCTTTTTTATTTGTGGGTGGGTCAGTAATTGCAGTGAATCCGCACCACTTAGCGACAGTCCATATACGGACGTTTGTGTAGCGACTAAATCCGAGGCGATTCAAGGCCTTTTATTAAAATCCATACTAGGCTCTTCCAAGCTTGCAGTTCATCACCCGTCAGGAGGAAATTTCCATGGCCTTGCGCATCAACGACCTCGTTCCCAACTTTACAGCCGATACCGACCTAGGCCCCATCACCTTCCACGATTGGATTGGTTCCGGCTGGGCCATTCTTTTTTCCCACCCGAAGGACTTCACCCCGGTGTGCACCACCGAATTCGGAGCGGTAGCCCAACTGGCTGATGACTGGGTGAAGCGTGGCACCAAGGTGATTGGCGTGTCAGTGGATGGTGTGGACGCGCACAAGAAATGGAAAGGCGATATCGAAGGCTTGTGCGGCACCAAGGCGGGTTTCCCCATCATTGCGGATGAAGGCTTGGTCGTATCCAAGGCGTTCGACATGCTACCGGCCGAGGCCTACCTACCCGATGGCCGTACCGCCGCAGATACAGCCACAGTGCGCTCCGTGTTCATCATCGGCCCGGACAAAAAGCTCAAGCTGTCCATGACCTACCCCATGTCGGTTGGTCGCAACTTTGCCGAAGTACTGCGCGCCCTGGACGCCCTGCAGCTGACCTACAACGTGCCGCTGGCAACCCCCGCCAACTGGGCAGTGGGCCAGGACGTCATAGTCGCACTCGCCCTCAACGATGAGCAGGCCCGCGAAAAGTACGGCAACATCGACATCAAGCTGCCTTACTTACGCACCACCCAAGCGCCTGAGTAACGCCGAGGACGGAGCCCATTGGCCAAGCCAAGTCGTCTCCGCATTACTGCCGATGAGCCTGTGGATTGATTGTCCGGGTCGGTTCCAGTCATTCACGACCAGTGGCTGCTGACGCCCACATATAAAAAGCCGCGACCTGGCAAGGATTAACCCATGCCAGGTCGCGGCCAGTGGTTGTAGACCGAGGCCTACCGGCTGCGTTTACGCCAGATCGAAGCGATCCAGGTTCATCACCTTGTCCCAGGCTGCCACGAAGTCATGCACGAACGCCTGCTGCGCATCGCTGGCCGCGTAGACTTCCGCGAGGGAGCGAAGCTGGGAGTTCGAACCGAACAGCAGATCCACCACGGTACCCGTCCACTTCAGATCACCCGTCGTCCGATCACGCCCCTCCAGCACGCCTGCAGCGCTGGCGGACTTCTGCCACTGGGTGCCCATGTCCAGCAGATTGACGAAGAAGTCATTGCTCAGCGTCTCGGGGCGCTGGGTGAAGACCCCGTGCAGGGCCTGCCCGACGTTGGCATTCAGGGCGCGCAGGCCGCCGATCAGCACCGTCATCTCGGGCGCGGTCAGCTTCAGCAGCTGCGCCTTGTCCACCAGCAACTCGGCCACCGCGCCTTCCAGCCCCTGGCGCACGTAGTTGCGGAAGCCGTCGGCCACCGGTTCCAGCACGGCGAACGAGGCGAGGTCGGTCTGCGCCTGCGCGGCGTCCATGCGGCCCGGGGTGAATGGCACGGTGACAGCGACGCCGCCCTTCTTCGCCGCGGCCTCGACGGCGGCGCAACCACCCAGCACGATCAGGTCGGCCAGCGAGACCTTTTTGCCCCCGCTGTTGAAGTCTTTGCGCACCGCTTCCAGCGCCTGCAGCACCTTGGCCAGTTCGGCCGGGCGGTTGACTTCCCAGTCCTTCTGCGGCGCGAGGCGGATGCGCGCACCGTTGGCGCCACCGCGCTTGTCGGAGCCACGGAAGGTGGACGCCGAGGCCCAGGCGGTCGTGACCAGCTGCGAGATGGACGGGCCGGAGGCGAGCACCTTGGCCTTCAGCGCGGCGATGTCCTGCTCACCGATCAGGGGGTGGTCCACCGCCGGCACCGGGTCTTGCCAGATCAGCTCTTCCCGCGGCACCAGCGGGCCGAGGTAGCGGGTGATGGGGCCCATGTCGCGGTGGGTGAGCTTG
>NZ_JAUYNP010000199.1 GCF_030696055.1 Pseudomonas sp.
AACTCATTTGGGGCTTGAACGGTTTCCGAAGGATCTGGATATCAAAGGCTTTATCTTTTCCTCCCCTTACTATGTCAATGCGATCAAAATTCCGAAAGTACTGCTTTGGCTTTCCAAGTCGCTGGCTAAAGTCGTGCCTAAGATGAAAATGCCCTTAGCGTCTTTAACCAAAGTGCTGACCCATGACAGTGCCATTACAGCACGACACTTTGCGGATGAAAAAGACAATATACGCGCAACGGAGGTGACGCTTCGTTTTGTGAGTGAGCTGATATCGGCACAGGCGGGGCTGGGGGGGAAGATGTCCGCGTGGTGTTACCCCTTGTTCGCTGTAGTTGCAGGTGACGACAAACTGGCTGATTCTTGGGAAACGGAAGCCATATTAAAAACCATTACCCCGCATTTTCTGGATTACCATTATTATCCGAATAACTACCACGAGAACTTCAACGAGTCCAATCGCAACATAATTTTCGGCGACATTCTGCGTTGGCTAGAGACCCACCTCAATGTAATTAAAGCGCGTGCCGTCTGCAGTAATCGGCCTGAGTGAGATCGCCGTCGCGCCAAGACTTAACATGCGCCATCCATGATGCGCGCCGTACTGACATGGGTTCCATGTAACTTTCCGCCGGAAAAAAGCACAGGATGGCGCTCGAAATGAGCGAGTTACAGGTGGTAGGGCTGGGCGCTTACTATTGTATGGTCATCGGCTATGCATGATCCTCATGCGCCCGTGATCCGGCGCGAATCCGACCGCGAGCCGCTGGAACGGTTTGCCCGGCTCTGGGGATTTGCTACCTGAGCTGGTCCGATGGCATTGCAAAACGACAAGCGCGTGCGCCCTTTTTATGGATATACGCCCTTATGTGCTTTCGGGTTTTTGTGGGTTACCCCGAGTATCGTAGTTATCCCGGGAAGGAGGCGGTTGCGCCGACCGATACCGCTCTAATAGCGATTAGTCGGCGGCCAGCCCAACGGCTCGCAAGGCCATCTGACTACAACCATCGGAAACTTTATCCTTGGCTAATCGCTCATCCTTGCAAGACCACTCACATGCACCTCTCAACATGGAAATAATGCTGGCAGCGGTAAGCGATATGTCCTCCAGATGAAATATGCCTTGTGACGAGCCCATAACCAAAATAGATTTTAGCTCGGCTTCGTATGCTTCTTTTAGCGACTCGATCAAGGTTCGTCCTTCACCTTTAAGGCTTCGCCAATCCATATTGACGATCAAGCTCTCATAAGCTCTTGAGGTATGCTGGCTAACATGCAGTCGCACAAACTCATCAAGCATAAGTCTAGGGCTGGCGGAAGAATAATTATACTTATGCTCCTGCCATTGAGACAGTAAGTCATCCATATAGTCATGCATCAAATCAAGCAAGATTTCGTCTTTATTCTTGTAATAAACATAAAGTGAGCCTGAATGAATCCCTGAGGCTTTGGCCAATTGACGTAAGCTCATGGAGTCAAATCCATGAGTGGCAATCAACTGAATGGCATTGGCTCTGACAATGCTTTCGGTTATTTTCATATGGAACACTCCAGCCATTGCACTAAGCTTTCCGGGCGCGCCAATATACGACCACCCGAGTCAAACGATTCCTTTAGTGGAAGTCTTGCTGATCAACAAAGGCTCCGCAATCCCAGAACATTGGTTGGTGAGGCCCCGTTTAAAGTTGGCACTTCGTGGCAATCCATTCCTAGATCATTAAAGCTAAATAGGATGGTTGACCGATACTGCTTTGAGTTCAGATTGAGTCCATCGGCATCACCCCCGGCGACCAGGTGGGGCCGGCGGGTCTCTGCTGGCGCTGCTCGGCGTGCACAGGGCCAATGGCTTCTTCATCACCAACAACGGCGATGGACAGGCCCTGACCTTGGCGGTGGTGAGCCTGGTCTTGTCGATCGTGGGGCTGGCAAGCTATCGCTGGATCGCCAGTTCGCCAACTGAAGCCCCATGCGAGAGACCAAGAACCGCCTCGTGCGGGCCTTGGCATTTCAGGGGTTGGCCTGGCTGCGGGCACTGGTCAGCCCCCCGGCGGCGGCCAGGCGCAGGCGCTCGCGCTCGTCGAAGCGTTCCTCGGCCAGGGTGGCTAGGGCCGTGCTCTTGTCGCGGGCGCTGAGTCCGGGGTTGGCCTCGATCTTGGCTTCTTCCCGCTGGTACGCCGCTAACCGTTGCTTCCAGTCTTGCCGCTGCCGATCCAATGCCTCCAGGCGTACGGTGGCTTCGGCGCCGACCAATTGTTGGCGCAGCCGACGGATCTGGGCCGGGGTACCGCCCTGGGCCTGCAGCGCGGCGGTCTGGCTGCGCAGCTCGGTCTGCAACTGGGGTAGTACGGCGCCCGGCAGGGGCTCCGGCAGGCTGGCGAGCAGACGGTCGAGGGCAGCGGCCTTGGCGGCATCGTCCAGGCTGGTGTCGTGGCGGATCGCCAGACGTTCCAGGCTGAACTGGTTGTAGGCCTCTTCTTGAGCGAAGAACGCCTGATGCGCCTCGGCGCTGAAGATCCGCGCGCGCAAGGCCTGCACGGAGGTCTCGCGCTGCCGCAGGCCCTCCACACCGCTCAGCTGCGGCCGGTCGCGCTCCAGCTGCACCAGCTCGCTCTTGTAGCGCAGGTACTGATCGAGCAGGGCCAGGGCCTGGCCTTCGGCGGGTGCTTCCAGCTGGCTGGCGATATAGGCACCCAGGCGCTCGACGCTGCTGCTCAGCGGTTCCTCGCCGATGCTGCTGAGAAAGTAGTCGAAGATGCGCCGGATTTCCTCGCTGACCAGCAGGTTGCCGGCCGCGTCAACATGAAAGCGGCCATCGACCTGCGTGCCTCTGAAGGAAGGCGGTAGCGCTTGTGGCGTGGCCGGCAAAGGTCCGCCTGGCATGTTGCTTGGATTGGTTGAAGTGTGCGGGCTAGACGACTCGGGCGCATCGACTGGTGCGTCAGTCAGGGTCAGGCTGGCCGGTTTGTCGCTCGGCTGCAGGTCGAGCATCAGCGCCACGCAGGCGGCAAACACGGCGGGCAGAAGCAGCAAGAGTTTCTTCATAGGCACTACTCATGTTGAGTGGGTCACGTTGAGCGGGTCATGCTCAGCGTGGTCGGCGAAAAGTCGGGGCCCGGCGGGGCCCCGATGCACATGGTTACAAGCCGACGTTCTTCAGGCGATTGGCGTGCTGGCGATAGACACTGATCGGGCTGGTCTCGAACAGGCTGGTCAGGCCAAGCATTTGGTTTATTTCGTCCATATGGTTCATCAGGTAATTATCACGAATCACCTGCCCCAGATGAGAACCGCAGCGGGTAACCGCTCCATCGCTGTCCTCGCCTTTGAGGCCCAACGACATCAGGGCGAGTAGCCCGTCGGTAAAATCGAGTGGATTGGTTATGACACCGGTACCGGTCCAGGAGTAGTAACGTACGCCGCGGACCTTGTAGTCACCTTCCCCGCAGGCGGTGGCGGGCAGGCCGTGCGGAAACTTGCTGTTGAAGGCCTGCATGCCTGGAGTGCTGATTGAGTCCAGAAAGGCACGGGTGTCCTGTGGCTCCGAGCTGGGATTGCTGGACAGGGCGTTAATCAGGGTAGCTAGAGCATCGACAGCTAGCGAAGCCGTAGTCACGCCGAGCGGGCCGGTACCGATAAGGAGATCGGCGAGTTCGAGGCCCTTGTTTGGACTGCCGATAGTGGTGACCGACGCCACCAGGTCGGGTCTCACGCCTGCGACATAACGGATGGTCGGACCGCCATGGCTGTGACCGATCAGGTTGACCTTGGGCTTGCCGCTGAGCGCGACTATTTCTTCTACCTGCGCCAGCAGTTCCTCGCCGCGTACCTCGGTGCTATTCGATTGACTGACTTGGGTCGCATAGACTTCAGCCCCACCACTGCGCAGGGCGGCGGGAATACCGTACCAGTGCTCGACACCCAGGATCTTGTCCCACCCCATAAATCCGTGGCTGAGAACGATTGGGTATTGGGTCTGGGTGTAGCCGGATGAGCCAAACAAGCCTGCATCGGCGTGGGAACACAGTGAACATAAGGCCAGGGTTGTGCCCAGGCGGAATCGAGTCCAGATATTCATAAGTACACTCTTTTTTTTTGTTGGGATGAGTGAATACAAATACTCAGCGGCTACATGGGCGGAGTCGGAACCCCTAGGCTGGCAACAATCAGCCTAGGGGCGTGCACGACTAGCTGCTCAACGCACGCCGGCCTGCCGTAGAGACGCCGTGCTGTAGTCCATCGACGAAGCGCTATGGGTGAAGTCGTAGGCTTGTTTCTCCTCGTTCTTCATGCCCGTGGCCAGGTAGCGGCCGGAAATCAGGTCGTACAGGGTTTCCAGGGTGATCCAGGGCACCTGCTTGTTGTAGTAGTACTGGGCATGCGCTTCGGCCACGCGCCACAGGGCACCGTGACCGTCGTAATGGTCGATCTCGGCAGCCTGCCAGGTGTCCTCGTCGATGAAGAAGTCACGCTTGGCATAGATGTGGCGCTTGCCGGGCTTCAGGGTCGCGGTCACGTGCCAGACGCGGTGCAGTTCGTAACGGGCCAGGTCCTGGTTGATGTGGCCGGCCTTGATAATGTCGTCGTACTTCAGCTTCGGCGAGTCCAGCTTGTAAGCGTTATAGGGGATATAGATCTCCTTCTTGCCGTTGAGCTGCCACTCGTAACGATCCGGCGCACCGTTGTACATGTCGTAGTTGTCGGATGTCCGCAGACCGTCCGATGCAGTACCCGGGCCGTCATAGGACACCTGCGGCGCGCGGCGCACGCGGCGCTGGCCGGCGTTGTAGAGCCAGGCCATGCGCGGCTCTTGCACCTGGTCGAGGGTCTCGTGCACCAGTATCACGTTACCCGCCAGGCGCGTGGGCGCGGTGACCCGCTGCTTGAAGTAGAACAGCACGTTGCTCGGCTTGCTCGGGTCGTAGTCCTTCAGGCTGGAGGGGAAGGTGAACTCGTCCTGGAGGTAAACCGGTGAGTAGGAACCGTTGGCCTGCGGGGTGGCCTGGGTGATCCGACGCAGCATGGTGCCGCCACGGTAACGGGTGATGTGGTTCCAGATAACTTCCAGACCGTCTTTCGGGATCGGGAAGGGGTTGGCGCTCTGGAAATTCTCCAGGCCGTTGCCGCCTTCCACCAGCTTGGTGGCGGTGGCATTGGCCTTGGTCGCGGCGAGGATATCGGCCGGCTCTGTAGCGCTACGATGAGTCGGGTATACCGGCATCTTGTAGCTGTCCGGGTAGCGTTTGAACAGCGCCCGCTGGCCTGGGGTCAGCTTGTCTTTGTACTGCTCGACGTTCTGCGCGGTGATGGTGAACAGCGGTTTTTCAGTCGGGAATGGATCGGCCAGGAAGCCCTTACTATCCACCGCGCCGGCATTCTGCGGCAGACCGCCGGTCCACTCGGGGATGCTGCCGTCGGCGTTGCCGGCCTTCTCGGCACCCACGGGGGTCAACGTGCTGCCCAGCTTGGCGGCTTCGTCAGGAGAAACGGCAGCCATCGCCCCGCTGGCCAGCAGGGACAACGCCAGGGCGCCGGTTTGCAACAGATGTCTTGTAGTTTTCGTTTGCATCATCATTCCTCGTAATTCCTGTCTGCTTAGAAGTTCACGCCGAAGCTGAGTGCAGCGAAGTCACGATCGATCGAGGTGTTGTAATCCCCCCCGAAGAAGTCGGTGTAGGACAGGCTGGCGGTGTAGGTGTTCTGGTAGTCGGCATCCAGGCCCAGGCTGACGGCCTTGTTGCCCTCGTTGAAGGTCGGGCCATAGCCGTCGACATCATGGGACCAGGCGACGCTGGGCTTCAGGTTGATCCCGGCTATCGCGTCGTTGTAGTCCCAAATCGCGCGGACGCGGTAACCCCAGGAATTGGCGGTGGTGAAACCGTCGTCTTCGCAGTACTTGCTGACGTTTTCTGCGGTCGCGCTACCCAGGGTGCTGGTGTTCAGCGCCGAGCAGGTATTGATCGAACCGGTTGCCGGCAGCGGGCCGGAGCCGAACACCGGGTCGCGGCCGTAGCGCGCCTTAGAGCTGCTTTCCAGGCTACCGACGTGAGTCGCGCCAATCTCGCCCACCAGGGTCAGGCGGCTGGCGCCCATGACCTGGTCGAAGAAATGGGTGAAAGTGGTCTGCAGCTGGGTGGTTTCCTTGCGCCGATAGCCATGCAGATCCTGTCCCGGCGTACCGTCCAGCAGCGAGGCGTTAGCGAACAGGCCGCCCAGGGGGCCGACCTGAGCGAACAGGAGGTCGGTGGAGTTCAACTGCACCGGGGCATTCGGCCGGTAGCTGACCTCGCCGCTCCAGGCCGTGCCGGTGGGCAGGGCGGTGGAGAAGCTCAGGCCGTACAGGCGGATATCTTCCGGATACTCCATGAAGTACTGCGAGTTGCCCGCAATCATTAGCGGAGCCAGCGCACCGAGGCCTGGCGCAACCGCAAAGAGTGCCGGCGAAGCCCCTGCGGTGCTCAAGATCGGCAGACGGCTGTGGTAATTGACGAAGAAGGCGCCGAATTCGGTATCCAGCGGCTCGGCGAAATAGCGCAGTGCAGCGCCCCATTGGCCGTCATCATCGGCATCACGGTCTGGACCGCGAGGTACCAACACCCCCTCTTCATCGACATCGACACCGAAGCCCCCCAATGCAGCAAGGGCAGCGGCAGGCAGGCTCGAACGCTTACGCAACCCTCGCACGTTGTCGTCGCAGCCATCGGCCACCGCGTCCGGCTGGGAGAAGAAGGTGCCGCAGTTGTCGATGACGGCCTGATCCCATTCCAGCTGATAGAAGGCCTCGGCGGAGAGATTCTCGGTCAGGCCCTGCGACAGGTAGAACATGTTGACCGGAATCAGGCCCTCCTTGACCTCGGCCCCCGGGCGACGGAACGCCGAGACGTCAACCGGGTTGATCGAGTTGATACTGTTACCGATAAAGGTGCTCTCGCCCCAGCTCACCACCTGCTTGCCCAGGCGCACGGTGCCGGGCCGACCGGCGATGTTGTAGTTGTGGTAGACGAAGGCATCGAGAAGCTGCGCGCCGGAAGATTTCGCGCCTTCCTTGCGGCCACTGTCGTCGATGTCCTTGAACAGACGGCTCTCATCCTGCAGCTCGAAGTCATACCAGTACTTGCCGCGGACGAAGACACCGGTGTCGCCGTACTTCAGCTCGAGATCGTGGATGCCCTTGAAGATCTTCGAGAAGGTCTCGCCCTTCTTGAAATTCAGGCGACTGTCATCGGAGGTCTGCGACAGCCCGTCGCCCCCATTGTTCGCCCCAATCAGATCCGGATCGGCACTGCGTGTCGACCAACTGGCACCGACCGACAGCGAGGAGTCGAGTTGCCCCTCCACTTCACCGAGCGAGAAGCTTACCGCCCATGAGGGCGCACTTAGCGAAAGTGCGCACAGCATGGCAATGGGTTGATAGATATGGCTGCCAATTATTGTTGTTTTCACCTGCGCTACTCCATTGGTTGTTATGCAGATACTTGTTTGCGGATGCCGGAATGCTCTGGCCGAAAAAACCTCTCTGTGCCGGAATTGACCAATTTGCTTATGAGTTCAGGAGCTCAAGATCATGTGCCGCTTGAATAACTCGGGAAAAGTCTCATGCTTCTTGAAGTTCAAGCGGCCGTCATCGCCAGTGGTAGAGGAACCACGTCCCCATGGTTAACACCGATCGATTCTGGATCTGGATTACGCAAGGCCCAACTCGCTTCTATTGAGCGGGAAGAGTCGAGCTGCCCTTGAGCCCCACCAAGTTTGAAATCCAAGGCAAATACTGGAAGCTCGGAGGCAGCGCGTACACCAAGGCAAACGACTGACGGGAGCGACAGGTGGGTATTATTGTTTTCGTCATCTAATGTCCGAGTCTTGTTATTAGAAGCATCTAACGACTTGTGAATGACAACTAACGTTCACTCTAAAGTTAGGCCTCTAAAGAAGTGCTCTGCGGTTAATTGATTTAAGTAGTCTTCCCCCCCTTCACACAATGCCGAAAACACACAAATAAATGTGCAGAAACTACCAGTGGATCGGTGGATATATGTCATATCTTTCTAAGGGATGTTTGAAAAAGGCTTCCCGGTTCTGGTGAAATACGCTTCCTTTCCCTGCTCCGAGCAGCCAGATGAAAACAGATTGGATGGTCGGCTGCTGTTACCCGAGCAGGCCGCGAATACGGTCCAATAAAAAAAGCGCCCCACGGGGTAGTGCCGATCCGTTAAGCCCTCTTGCTTGGCCTTTGGCCGCAAGAAATAAAAATCCGCTGCCAGTATTGGCATCGGATTTTTTATGCGTCTCGCTCGGGCACTGGAACTCACCCATAACATCGCCTCCACTCCCGGCTCAATCGAGGGGCTGGATTCCTTACTCGATCCTTCTTGGGTCGGGCAGGCACTCGAGCAGGCCGGTGTAGCGACCCTGCGCAAGCGCGCGTTTGCCGCTGGAAATGATGTTCTGGTGCGTTATTTCCATGGCGTTCTTTCGGCGCATGTCGGTCTGGGATGTGGTCAGTCGCATGAGCATCATGTTGCCGGGCCAGCGTCCATTGGTGGCGCCCAGCGCCGTGGTCCAAGCCGCCAGCGGTTGGGTAGGGAGGCCGTACGACAGGTCTTCGATCTGATGTAGAACAGTTAGTATGAGGCGGCCGGTCATCCGACCTGGGCCGGTTTGCGCTTACTGGGCATCGACGGCGTCGTCTGGCGAACGCCCGATACCCCAGAAAACCGCGCGCGTTACCACGCTGCCGGCAACCAGCACGGCGACACGGGCTTTTCTCGGGTGCACATGGTGTGCCAGATGGAGTTGACCAGCCATCTGCTGGTCAGCAGTGCCTTCGCCGGTTATCGCAGTAATGAAATGAAGCTGGCCGAGCAACTGATCGACAGCGCACCCGATCATTCCTTGACCCTGTTCGACCGCGGCTTCTACTCCTTGGGCCTGCTGCATCGCTGGCAACAGAGCGGCATCCAGCGTCATTGGTTGTTGCCATTGCGCAAGGATGCCCGGTACGAGGCGGCACACCGGCTGGGACGCCAGGATGCCCTCGTAACCCTGAAGACTTCACCACAAACACGCAAATAATGGCCTGATCTGCCGGAAACGCTGCAGGCGCGCCTGCTGAGCAAGACGATCAAGGGCAAGGTGCGCCAGATCCTGACCTCCATGACCGATCCCTTGCGTTTCCCATCAGATGAGATCGTCGACCTGTACAGCCAGCGCTGGGAGATCGAGCAGGGTTTTCGAGAAATGAAGCAGACCCTGCTCAACAGTCGCTATGCGTTGCGCGGCAAGACGTCCGAGATGATCGAGCAGGAACTGTGGGGCGTGTTATTGGGCTACAACCTGCTGCGCTATGCAGATGCTGGGGATGAGCCGCCACTGCCCAGGTATTTACCCGTGCGAAATGAGCTTTACCGCTTGTATCTGGGCGATCCTGGGATTTCTCAACGGAACCTCCCTTAGCCGTCCTGGCAACATCCCTCGCTACTGGGTCGAATTGCAGGCCTCGACCATGCATTACGTTCTCCCTCATCGTCGGGAAGATCGCCACTATCCTCGGGTGGTCAAGCCCAAAGCCCCCAAGTATCCAACCAGAAATAAAAATGCCAGTCAGCTTAACTGACTGGCATTAGTCCGCGGGGCGCTTTTTTATGCGGGGGATCAGCGCTTCAATGATGCCGACAGGTGCGGCTGAATGGCCGTCAACACGGCTTTGAAGCACTTGGTGTTGCCGGCCACTATATGGCCCTTTTCCAGGAACTCGTGGCCACCGCTGAAATCGCTGACCAGGCCGCCCGCTTCCTGAATCAGCAGGGCGCCGGCGGCCATGTCCCATTCGGACAGGCCGAATTCCCAGAACGCATCGAAGCGGCCGGCGGCCACATAAGCCAGGTCCAGACTGGCGGCGCCGGCGCGGCGAACGCCGGCGGTCTGGCCGACCAGGCTGCGGAACATGCCCAGGTAGTTGTCCAGGTTGTCCATCTGGCTGTCGCGGAATGGGAAGCCGGTGCCGAGCAGGGCGCCTTCCAGGCTCTTGCGGTTGCTGACGCGCAGGCGACGACCATTCAGGGCGGCGCCGCGGCCGCGGCTGGCGGTGAATTCTTCCTGGCGCACCGGGTCGATGATGACTGCGTGCTCGAGGCGGCCGCGGTATTTGCAGGCCACGCTGACGGCGTAATGCGGGATGCCGCGAATAAAGTTGGTGGTGCCATCCAGTGGGTCGATGATCCACAGGTAGTCGGCGCCGTCGCCGCTGCCGGCGCTCAGGCCGCTTTCCTCGCCGAGCACACCGTGGTTCGGGAAGGCCTTGCGCAGAGCCTGGATGATCAGCTGCTCGGCGGAGCGATCGATCTCCGTCACATAATCCTTGGCTTCTTTCTCGTCGACCGAGATGACGTCCAAGCGTTCGGTCGAGCGGAAGATCATTTCGCCGGCGCTACGGGCTGCGCGCAGCGCGATATTCAGCATGGGCTGCATGGATGTTCACCTGGGTCGTTAAAGAAAGCCGGCCATATTAGCAGAAAAGCACGAGGGTTGAAGTGCAACCTGTGTCTTGCGTGGCGTAAGCGGGGCGGCTTCTGTAAGATTTGCTGCCCTAATGTCGTCTGTGTGAGCGCTTGCGTTGCTGGAAAATATTCGCGTCGTGTTGGTCAATACCAGTCATCCGGGCAATATCGGGGGTGCCGCGCGGGCCATGAAGAATATGGGGCTGTCGCGCCTGGTGCTGGTCGATCCGCAGGATTTCCCCAGCGGCGAGGCGGTGGCGCGCGCCTCGGGGGCGACCGATATTCTCGACGCGGCGCAGGTGGTCGGCACGCTTGAGGAGGCCTTGGTGGGTTGCAGTCTGGTGCTCGGCACCAGTGCTCGCGATCGGCGTATCCCCTGGCCGCTGCTGGACCCGCGCGAGTGCGGCGTGGCGGCTTGCGAGCAGGCGCAGCAAGCCGGGGAAGTGGCGTTGGTGTTCGGTCGCGAGTATGCCGGCCTGACCAATGAGGAATTGCAGCGTTGTCATTTTCACGTGCATATTCCCTCCGAACCCGAGTTCAGTTCGCTGAATCTGGCGGCGGCGGTCCAGGTATTGGCTTATGAGGTGCGCATGGCCTGGCTGGCGCTGCAGAATCAGCCGACCAAGACGCTCAAGCTGGAGACCACGGCTATCCAGAGTTCGCAGCCGGTTACCGCGGATGAGCTGGAGTCTTTTTATGCGCACCTGGAGCTGGCACTGGTTGAGATAGGTTTTCTCGACCCGGCCAAGCCCAGGCATTTGATGAGTCGCTTGCGCCGCCTGTATGGGCGTAGTGCGGTAAGCAAGCTGGAAATGAATATTTTGCGCGGTATTTTGACGGAAACCGTCAAGGCGGCGCGTGGCGAGCACCATGGGCAGGGGAAGGCAGATGTTTGAACGCATGCGAGAGGATATCCAGAGCGTATTTCATCGTGATCCGGCGGCGCGCAATGCCTTCGAGGTGGTCACCTGCTATCCCGGTCTGCATGCGGTCTGGCTGCATCGCGTGGCTCATGGTTTGTGGGTGAATGGCTGGAAGTGGCTGGCGCGGATGGTGTCGAATTTCGGCCGTTGGCTGACCGGTATTGAAATTCACCCGGGCGCCAAAATTGGCCGGCGTTTCTTTATCGATCACGGCATGGGCATCGTCATAGGCGAGACCGCCGAGATCGGCAACGATGTGACCCTCTATCAGGGCGTTACCCTGGGTGGCACCAGTTGGAACAAGGGTAAGCGCCATCCGACCCTGGAGGATGGGGTGGTGGTCGGCGCCGGCGCCAAGGTGCTGGGGCCTTTTACTGTCGGCGCTGGGGCCAAGATCGGCTCCAACGCGGTGGTCACCAAGGCGGTGCCGGCGGGTGCCACTGCGGTGGGTATCCCGGGGCGGATCATCCTCAAGTCAGATGATGAGTTGGAGGCCAAGCGCCGGGCTATCGCGGAAAAGCTCGGTTTCGATGCCTATGGCGTCAGTCAGGACATGCCCGATCCCATAGCGCGCGCCATTGGTCAGCTGCTCGATCACCTGCACGCAGTGGACGGTCGGCTGGAGGGTATGTGCGGTGCGCTCAAGTCCTTGGGCAGTGATTACTGCGCCAAGGACTTGCCGCAGTTGCGTGACGAGGACTTCGCCGGGGTGGTCAAAGAGGCGGACGACAAGCCGGCGGCCTGATGGTGCGCGCGCAGGCATTTTGCTATGCTGCGCGCCCTCCGAATGCGCTAATCCCGACTAAAGCCCTAGGGCTTATAGTTGACTTAAATAGTCGGGAATTGCATACTCGCGCCATATTGTGAGCACGCGGTAATTCCCCATGCGATTGACCACCAAAGGCCGTTACGCCGTGACCGCCATGCTGGATCTGGCGCTGCACGCGCAGCGTGGTCCGGTGTCCCTGGCTGATATTTCCGAGCGGCAGGGTATTTCTCTCTCTTACCTGGAGCAGCTGTTCGCCAAGCTGCGCCGTGGCAATCTGGTTTCCAGCGTGCGCGGTCCGGGTGGCGGCTATCAGTTGTCGCGAGACATGCAGGGCATCCAGGTCGCCGAGGTGATCGACGCGGTCAATGAGTCGGTCGATGCCACGCGCTGCCAGGGGCAGGGCGATTGCCATGCCGGCGATACCTGCCTGACTCACCATCTGTGGTGTGACCTCAGTCAGCAGATACATGAATTCCTTAGTGGCATCAGTCTGGCTGATCTGGTGACCCGCCGAGAAGTGCAGGAAGTTGCCCAGCGCCAGGATCAGCGCCGTTGCCATGGCAGGACGCCACATCTGGATAAGATCGAAGCGTCCACCGTCGATTGAGCGCAAGACGCCGGCCAGCAGGCCTGATACCTGATTAGGAGAGAGTTAATGAAATTGCCGATTTACCTCGATTATTCCGCGACCACGCCGGTCGATCCGCGCGTCGCGCAAAAGATGAGCGAATGCCTGCTGGTGGATGGCAACTTCGGTAACCCGGCGTCGCGCTCCCATGTGTTTGGTTGGAAAGCCGAGGAGGCCGTGGAAAATGGCCGTCGTCAGGTGGCCGAACTGGTCAATGCCGACCCGCGCGAGATCGTCTGGACGTCCGGCGCCACCGAGTCGAACAACCTGGCCATCAAGGGCATCGCCGACTTCTACAAGAGTAAAGGCAAGCACCTGGTCACCTCCAAGATCGAACACAAGGCCGTGCTGGACGCCATGCGTCAGCTCGAGCGTGAAGGCTTCGAGGTCACCTATATCGAGCCCGGCGAAGATGGCCTGATTACCCCGGCCATGGTCGAGGCGGCGCTGCGCGAAGACACCATTCTGGTGTCGGTCATGCACGTGAACAACGAAATCGGCACCATCAACGACATCGCCGCCATTGGTGAGCTGACCCGCTCGCGCGGTGTGTTCTTGCATGTCGATGCGGCGCAGTCCACCGGCAAGGTGGCCATCGATCTGGAGCGGCTCAAGGTCGATCTGATGTCCTTCTCGGCGCACAAGACCTATGGCCCCAAAGGCGTCGGTGCGCTGTTCGTGCGGCGTAAGCCGCGGGTGCGTCTTGAGGCCCAGACCCATGGTGGTGGCCATGAGCGGGGCATGCGTTCCGGCACCCTGGCGACTCACCAGATAGTCGGCATGGGCGAAGCCTTCCGCATCGCCAAGGAAGAAATGGCCCAGGAAAACCAGCGCATCCTGGCCCTGCGTAATCGTTTCTTCCAGCAACTCGAGGGCATGGAAGAGCTCTATGTCAACGGCAGCATGACGGCTCGGGTTCCGCACAACCTCAACCTCAGCTTCAACTATGTCGAAGGTGAGTCCTTGATCATGGCGCTCAAGGATCTGGCGGTCTCCTCCGGTTCGGCCTGTACCTCGGCCTCTCTGGAACCGTCCTACGTATTGCGCGCACTGGGGCGCAACGATGAGCTAGCGCACAGTTCCATCCGTTTCACCTTTGGGCGTTTCACCAGCGAAGAAGAAGTCGATTACGCCGCGCAGAAAGTCCGCGAGGCGGTCACCAAGCTGCGCGAGTTGTCGCCGCTGTGGGATATGTACAAAGACGGTGTGGATCTGTCCAAGATCGAGTGGGCCGCACACTAAGGTTGCTTTGCAGCCCCTGATGAGAGAGGAATTACAGCATGTCTTATAGCGAAAAGGTCATTGACCACTACGAGAACCCGCGCAACGTCGGCAAGATGGACGCGCAAGACCCGGATGTCGGCACCGGCATGGTCGGCGCGCCGGCTTGCGGTGACGTGATGCGCCTGCAGATCAAGGTCAACGAGCAGGGTGTGATCGAAGACGCCAAATTCAAGACCTATGGTTGCGGCTCTGCCATCGCTTCCAGCTCCCTCGCCACCGAGTGGATGAAGGGCAAGACCCTGGACGAGGCGGAAACCATCAAGAACACCCAGTTGGCTGAAGAGTTGGCGTTGCCGCCAGTAAAAATCCACTGCTCGGTACTCGCCGAAGACGCCATCAAGGCGGCCGTGCGCGATTACAAGCAGAAGAAAGGCTTGCTCTAAGGAGGTATGTCGATGGCTATCAGCATGACCGAAGCTGCCGCTCAGCACGTGCGTCGCTCCCTCGAAGGGCGCGGCAAGGGCGAGGGTATCCGCCTGGGTGTGCGCACCACGGGCTGCTCTGGCCTGGCCTATGTGCTGGAGTTTGTCGATGAGAGTGCTGGCGAAGACCAGGTGTTCGAGAGTCACGGGGTCAAGGTGATCATCGATCCCAAGAGCCTGGTGTACCTCGATGGCACCGAGCTGGACTTTGTCAAAGAAGGTTTGAACGAAGGCTTCAAGTTCAACAATCCTAACGTGCGCGGTGAGTGTGGCTGCGGCGAAAGCTTCAATATCTGAGGCGCGTGTGGGTAGTCCTTGTCACTTTGCTTTGTTCGATCTGCAGCCGAGTTTCCGTCTGGATCCTGAACAGCTCGCCGCGCGTTACCGTGAGCTGGCGCGCAACGTTCATCCGGATCGCTTCGCCGATGCGTCCGATCGCGAGCAGCGGCTGGCGCTGGAACAGTCGGCCAGCCTCAACGAAGCCTACAGTACCTTGAAGAGTGCGCCGCGGCGCGCTCGCTATCTGCTGGCCTTGCGCGGACCCGAGCTGCCCCTGGAAGTCACGGTGCAAGACCCGGATTTTCTCCTGCAGCAGATGCAGCTGCGCGAAGAGCTGGAAGACTTGCATGAGAGTGCCGACCTTGCCGGCGTTGCGGTGTTCAAACGGCGCCTGAAAATCGCTCAGGACGAGCTGAACGAAAGCTTTGCGGTTTGTTGGGATGATGCTGCGTGCCGCGATGAGGCCGAGCGCCTGATGCGTCGTATGCAGTTTCTCGACAAGCTTTCCCACGAGGTTCGTCAGCTGGAAGAGCACCTCGACGATTAACGCTCGTGCGCCCCTGTTGGCGCGCCTGATATCTAGATAAGCATTGATTAATCATGGCCCTACTGCAGATCGCTGAGCCCGGACAAAGCCCCCAGCCACACCAGCGTCGTCTGGCGGTGGGGATCGACCTGGGCACCACCAATTCGCTGGTCGCTGCTGTGCGCAGTGGCTTATCTGAGCCGTTGGCGGACGCGGCCGGGCAGGTCATCTTGCCGTCTGCGGTGCGCTACCATGCCGAGCGTGTCGAGGTAGGCGCGACGGCCAAGGCGGCCGCATCCGGCGATCCACTGAACACCGTGCTGTCGGTCAAACGTCTGATGGGGCGCGGCCTGGCCGACGTCAAGCAACTGGGCGAGCAGCTGCCCTATCGCTTCGTCGATGGCGAATCCCATATGCCTTTTATCGACACAGTGCAGGGGGCGAAAAGCCCGGTCGAGGTGTCGGCCGATATTCTCAAGGTGCTGCGTCAGCGCGCCGAGGCGACCCTGGGTGGTGAGCTGGTGGGGGCGGTGATCACGGTGCCGGCCTATTTCGATGATTCCCAGCGTCAGGCCACCAAGGATGCCGCGCGTCTGGCCGGCCTGAATGTGCTGCGTCTGCTCAATGAGCCGACCGCGGCGGCCGTGGCCTATGGCCTGGATCAGCACGCCGAAGGTCTGGTGGCTATCTATGACCTGGGTGGCGGTACCTTCGATATTTCGATTCTGCGCCTGACCGGCGGAGTCTTCGAGGTGCTGGCCACCGGTGGCGATAGCGCCCTGGGTGGCGATGACTTCGATCATGCGATTGCCGGCTGGATAGTTCGCCAGGCCGGTATTTCGGCAGACCTCGATCCTGGCCAACAGCGTCTTTTGCTGGAAGCGGCGTGCGCCGCTAAGGAAGCTCTCACCAACGATGCCGATGCGCCGCTGAGCTATGACAGTTGGCAGGGTAGGTTGAGCCGCAAACAGCTCGATGAGCTGATCGAGCCTATGGTGGCGCGCAGTCTCAAGGCCTGCCGCCGTGCGGTGCGGGATGCCGGCATCGAGCTGGAAGACATCAAGGCGGTGGTCATGGTCGGCGGTTCGACTCGTGTGCCGCGGGTCCGTCAGTCCGTGGCCGAGCTGTTTGCTCGCGAGCCCTTGACCGATATCGACCCCGATCAGGTGGTGGCCATAGGGGCGGCGATTCAGGCCGATGCGCTGGCCGGCAATAAGCGTGATGAAGAGTTGCTGCTGTTGGATGTGATCCCGTTGTCGCTCGGCCTGGAAACCATGGGCGGGCTGATGGAGAAGGTGATCCCGCGCAACACCACCATCCCGGTGGCGCGCGCCCAGGACTTCACCACCTATAAAGATGGCCAGACGGCCATGCTGATTCATGTGCTGCAGGGCGAGCGTGAGCTGATCAGCGATTGCCGCTCCCTGGCACGCTTCGAATTGCGCGGTATTCCTCCGATGGTCGCCGGTTCGGCGAAGATTCGCGTGACTTTCCAGGTGGACGCCGACGGCTTGCTCAGTGTGGCCGCCCGTGAATTGGTCTCGGGAGTGGAGGCGAGTATCCAGGTCAAGCCGTCCTATGGGCTGACCGATGGCGAAATCGCTCGCATGCTGCAGGATTCGTTCAAGAATGCCGGTGACGACAAGGTCGCCCGCGTGCTGCGCGAACAGCAAGTGGATGCGCAGCGCTTGCTGGAGGCGGTAGAGGCTGCGCTGCAGGCCGATGGTGAGCGTTTGCTGGAGGCCGATGAGCGCCTGGCGATTGAGGCGCAGATGCAGCAGTTGCGTGAATTGATGGTGGGTAACGATGGCTTGGCCATCGAGCAGCAAACCAAGCGCCTGACCCAGGTGACCGATGCCTTCGCCGCGCGTCGCCTGGATGCCACGGTCAAAGCCGCCCTGGCTGGCCGTAGTCTTAACGAGATTGAGGAATAAGCATGCCGCAGATCATTTTTCTGCCCCACGCCGTATTCTGCCCGGATGGGCTGGTCGTAGAGGTTGAGCCCGGTACCTCGATCCTCGAAGTGGCGCATGGCAACCATATCGAGATTGAAAGTGCCTGCGGCGGCGTCTGTGCCTGCACCACATGCCACTGCATCATTCGTGAGGGGTTTGACTCGCTAGCTGAGGCTGACGAATTGGAGGAGGATCTGCTGGACAAGGCTTGGGGGCTTGAAGCGCAATCGCGTTTGTCCTGCCAGGCTATTGTCGGTGATGAGGATCTGACCGTCGAGATTCCGAAATACTCGCTCAACCATGCCTCTGAGGCACCGCACTGATTCAAGGAGTTGCCATGAGTCTGAAATGGGTTGATGTGCTGGAAATCGCGATCCAGTTGGCTGATTCCAGGCCTGATGTAGACCCTCGCTTCGTCAATTTTGTCGATCTGCACGGCTGGGTGCTGGCTTTGCCGGAGTTTTCCGACGATCCGCAGCGCGGCGGCGAAAAGGTCCTCGAGGCCATTCAGGCGGCCTGGATCGAGGAGGCCGATTGACCCGTCGCTTGGCGCGCCCTACGCATTTATCCTGAACCCGCGTATAATTCGCGGGTTTAATTTTTCGCTTTAATCATTGTTTCTGGAGTTCCACATGGCTGTTCAACGTACTTTCTCCATCATCAAGCCTGACGCCGTCGCTAAAAACCATATCGGTGAGATCACCAGCCGTTTCGAAAAAGCCGGCCTGCGCGTCGTCGCTTCGAAAATGCTTCAGCTGTCCGAGCGCGAAGCTGCTGGCTTCTACGCTGAGCACAGCGAGCGTGGCTTCTTCAAGGATCTGGTTGCTTTCATGACCTCCGGTCCGGTTATCGTCCAGGTACTGGAAGGTGAAGATGCCGTCCTGAAGAACCGTGAACTGATGGGCGCTACCAACCCGAAAGAAGCCGCTGCCGGCACCATCCGTGCTGACTTCGCGGTTTCCATCGACGAAAACGCCGTACACGGTTCCGATTCCGAAGCATCCGCCGCTCGCGAAATCGCTTACTTCTTCGCTTCGACCGAAGTTTGCGCTCGCATTCGCTAAGCGAATTGAGTGAGGGTGAAGCCATGACTGAAGCTACCGGTAAAATCAATCTGCTGGGTCTGACCCAGGCAGAAATGGAGCAGTTCTTCGATAGCATCGGAGAGAAGCGCTTCCGTGCCGGTCAGGTGATGAAGTGGATTCACCACTTTGGCATCGATGATTTCGATGCCATGAGTAACGTCGGCAAGGTCTTGCGCGAAAAGCTCAAGGCCTCTGCCGAGATACGCGGCCCGGAAGTGGTCAGCGAAGATATTTCCACCGATGGCACGCGCAAGTGGGTGGTGCGGGTGGCGTCGGGCAGTTGTGTCGAAACCGTGTATATCCCCCAGGGCTCGCGCGGCACCTTGTGTGTCTCCTCGCAGGCCGGTTGTGCGCTGGATTGCAGTTTCTGCTCGACTGGCAAGCAAGGTTTTAACAGCGATCTGAGCGCCGCCGAGGTGATAGGCCAGGTGTGGATCGCCAACAAGTCGTTCGGCAGTGTGCCGGCGAAAATCGACCGTGCCATCACCAACGTGGTGATGATGGGCATGGGCGAGCCCTTGTTGAATTTCGACAATGTGGTCGCCGCCATGAAAATCATGATGGATGACCTCGGTTACGGTATCTCCAAGCGCAAGGTGACCCTGTCCACTTCGGGCGTGGTGCCGATGATCGACAAGCTCGGTGAAGTCATCGACGTGTCTCTGGCGCTGTCGTTGCACGCGCCGAACGACGCGCTGCGCAATCAGCTGGTGCCGATCAACAAGAAGTACCCGCTGGAGATGTTGCTGGCGGCCTGCAAGCGTTATGTCTCGCGCCTCGGCGAGAAACGTGTGCTGACCATCGAGTACACCTTGCTCAAGGACGTCAACGACCAGCTCGACCATGCGGTCGAAATGGTCGAGCTGCTCAAGAACGTGCCGTGCAAGATCAACCTGATCCCGTTCAA